>CALWGI010000202.1 GCA_944380045.1 uncultured Blautia sp. | reverse complement strand
TTTTCCTGTGCCTGATTTTTTATTATTCATTTTTACTCAAGAAGGCTGTTATGTACATATCCTGTCTGACCATCATAGTCGATCTGGATCCATTCGCCCTCTTCGCCGCGTTTCTCAACCTGCGTTCCGGCATCCAGCCCTCCGATCACTTCGCTGTCCGTACCGGCTCCCGCCCGTACATTACAGCCTTCTGTAACCGTGAGCATCGTTCCGCCTGCAGCCGCTCCGGAAGATGACGCGTCTTCACCAAGCCCATCCAGGAACTGAGCCAGCGCTCCGTCCTCCGCCTGAGCCTGATCATAGGCTTCCTGTACCTCCTGGCGCAGATTCTGTACATCCTCATCTGCCAGAAGACCTTCCATATATTGAGAAATCTCTGTATTCTGATCAGCCGCGCCGAGAATCTGATAATTGTGGCTGCTGTCCTCCACTACATAGGCATATCCCAATGAAGGTACAGGCGTATCGATTCCGCTGCAGATATAATCATAACAGGTGTACACTACATAAGAATTCTCATCCAACCCCTTCTTTGTATAGACATTGCCGGCTTCATATCCTTCAATATAATCCTTGGCATTGGTAATTCTTGATTCATCGGAAGCCGTCAGATCACTGACCAGTGTTCTCAATGTGGCAATATCTCTTTCCCCGAGAGCCTTATAGTAGCTCTGCATGAATGCAGTGATCTCTGCACTGCCCTCTTCCAAGGGATTCGTATCTTCTTCTTTCTTCCCGTCGTTTGTCTCCCCATCATCTTCAGGAGAAGAAGGATCATTTCCCTGGCCGTTGTCCTGAACTGTATTCTGCTCTTCATCAGAAGTACCCTTCCCACTTCCAACGCAGGCACGAATGCCGAAGAACAATACAGCTACGATTATCAGCACTACACCGCCAAGCATAAAATAGCGGAGATTATCTGATAACCATTCTCTGAAATTATCCAAGTTCTTGTCCTCCTTAAATTACAGCGCACCGAAGCTTTCCTCCTGCTCCGGGCAAACACGTCTGAAGGGAATCGAACCCCCGCACATGGTACCGGAAACCACTGCTCTATCCACTGAGCTACAGACGCATTTCTGTGAAAGACTATACAGAATACTGATTCTGTAAAATCTTCCCGTCGAAATATATTGCCTATATTTCAACACAGAATATATTATCACATTATATAAGAAAAGTAAAGTTTTTTCTTTTTTATCAGCATTTTCGCCAATTTTTCAGTCCCTGATAATCCGCCGTATATTTTATCTTCTGTGTAGTTTGCCTGCAATCCGCAGCAGATAGGATCCTCCCGGCATCCGTGAGAGTTTTTCCGCGGATGGCCCTACCAGAAAAACATATGTCAGGAAATATACCGCGGCGGCAAATACAACTGCCACGATCAGGCATACCGCATTGGAATGGATCAGGCTGTAAAGTCCGTAATATACAAGCCCCGCCACAGCGCACATGGGAACGGAAGCAAGAACCGGATTGAGGTACGCTTCCTTCCACGGATTTTTGTACTGAAGATATTTCTTCATGGCAATATCATTTAAAACACAGACAACCACGGCGTAAATGATCATGGCCACAAGCAGGGAATATATTCCCAGGTCTGTAAAGAGAAGAAGCAGGACAACAGTCACCACGTCCACCGCAAGCGCAATCGCCGCTGTGATCAGGGGGATCCTGGGACGTCCGATCCCCTGGAGAACGCCGTTGGAGATGTTGGACATACCATTGAGGAGAATAGTAAAAGAACCCAGCATCAGAAGTTTTCCCGCCACCCCGTTCGTTCCTCCGAAAAGGAAAGACACAATAGGCTGGGCAAGAGCCGCCAGACCTACGGCGCAGGGAACGGAAATAAACATGGAAAGCTGCACAGTCTGGTCGATCCTTTTTCTGGTTTCTTCAATATCTCCCACCGCGTAGAGCGCGGAAATCTCCGGGATCATAGATGTAGGCGCCGCGCTGGACAGGGTAAGGGGAATGTTGATGATGCTCATAAAATAAGTGGCATATTCCGCGTACATCATACTGAGCATATCCGCGTCCGCCCCCTGGCGGCCCAGGATTTCTGAATAGAGAACGCCATTCAGGTATCCGTTTACGTTATAGATAAAGGCGCTGAGGATAATGGGCGATACGATAAGGACGATCAGTTTCAGGATCTGACCGTATGATTCTTCTCTGTGCGCCCTGTCCCGGGACACACGCATACGGATCCCCCGCCGGTTCAGTCCGTACACCAGAAGCATGAACAAAAGGGCGATCACCACTCCTGCCGTCGTGCCCACTGTGGAACCTGCCGCTCCCCATTTCGCGGTCTGTCCGTCTGTTCCGTCTGAAAGGTATTTTATGAAAAGCCATGCGGCGAGAAGGCTTACCGCCGCATTGAAGATCTGCTCCAGGATCTGCGACACGGACGTGGGCAGCATATTCTGATACGCCTGAAAGTACCCTCTGTATACGCCCAGGATCCCGGACAGAAAAATAGTCGGTGAAAGGATCTGCAGGGCGAGGACCGCGTTTGGCTG
>CALWGI010000201.1 GCA_944380045.1 uncultured Blautia sp. | reverse complement strand
CGTTGTCCAGAAGATTTCCGAACAGGGAACATAGCTCCCGTTCCTGAAAAGGCAGTCTTGATAGGGGAGTCGCCTGAATCTCAAAGAAAATCCCTTTCTTCTCTGCGATCATCCGTTTTTGTCCCAAGATCAGATCCAGCACGTGATTTCCTGTATACACCCAGGAATCTGTCCTTACAAAATTTTCCTGAAGACCGGTCACATAGTTTTCCAGGCTCTCATAGTCTTTGCTCCTTAAGTATTCCCGGATCAGAAGGTAATGGTTTTTTGCATCGTGTACCAGTTCCCTGTTTTTCTCTACAGCCGCGCGTATCTCCTGATATTTCTGCTGTTCCATTTCATCTTTCATAAGCAGAAGATTGTTTTCATTGCGGATAATCCTGTTCTTAAAGAGCAGGATCCCGGCCGCCGCCAAAAGAACTGCCGATGTCACCAGGCTTAAAAGACTGTTCCGAAGGGCGTCCGTTACTGCCGGGATGCTGGCGGGCAGATAATGAAAGCCATATTCCAGAACGTTCTGGTATTCCAGCACAAGGACAGAAAGGATGATCCCCAGGATAAGCAGCAACTTTTCATATTCCCGGATCTGTCCGGAGATTTCCCCGCGCCGCAGCCTCTTCACAAACGGAAAAAGAAGGGCCAGCACGCACAGGCGGAACAGACAAAAGAGCGCATTGGATCCCCCATCTGCAAGGAGCCGGTTCAATACCGGAACCTTCGTACCGGATGCCAAAAGAGACAATACAAACGCTGACAGATAAATCAGGAGCAGGATGAAAGAATTATAAGCCATAACAAGCCCGCTGATCAGCAACAGGTTTTTCCTGTAAGCGATCCAGGTACCCAGTATAAGGAGAAGGATTCCGTAAAAAAAAGCCAGACTGCTGAAGGCAGAACCGATCCGGTATTTCATGCCGGACAGAAAGACCGTAACGGCAAATACTGTATACAGGATGATTTTTTCTTTCCTTCCCATGTTTCTGATATTTGGAAGAAGCCCGCAGACCAGATAAAAATACAGCGCTGTCTCCAGAATCTCCAGAAGGATCCAGAAAGCCGGCGTATCTGCCGTCCATTTTATGATCTCTGCCATTATGTGTTTCCTCCCCAGCAGCGGCTGATCTCCTGCTTCACCTTTGCCAGGCGGGCTCTGCTCACCTGTACCTCGTATCCTTTTTCCAGGTAGAGGGTATCAACGCTGATCCTGCGGATCCGCTGCATATTTACCACATATCCCCGTTCCACCGGCAGAAAAATGCGGGTATCCAGTTCTTTTAAAAGGGTATCCAGAGAGATGCGTTCCCGGAAAATCCCCTCTTCGGTGACATAATTCACATATTTTGCGCCTTTGGATTTATAAAGATACAAAATGTCCCCATAGGGGATCTTTGCTTTTTCAGCCCCGGTCCCCAGGATCCGGAAAGCACGCTCCCGGTCCGAAAGTTTTCCCGCCAGTTCCCGGAGGACCCCGGGAAGGCGGCTTTTCAGATCCTGCTTAAGGATATACTGATATGCATCGATGCGGTAGCTCTCCGCCGCATACTCCTCATACGAGGTGACAAAGATGATATACAATCCCGGATTCTCTCTCCGTATCTTCCGGCCCAGCTCCATCCCGTCCATACCGGCCATCTGGATATCCGCCAGCAGGATATCGAAGGTTTCTCCGGCGCTGACTGCTTCATAAAAGCAGACGCCGTCGGGGTATTTTTTTATCTCTGTTTCTGCCGTTTCCCCGCTCAGGGCGCCGGACGCGATCTCTTCGATCCTGTCCCGGAAGGGTTCTTCATCATCTACGATAGCGATCCTGATCATGGTTGTTCTCCTGTGCTGCGATATTTTTACGTTATTATACTTAAACCCGTCCTGATAAATCCGGGCTGCTCTCTGAAATTTTTGATCAGTTCTATTTTAACACAGTATGAATCCAAAATGGAAACAAAAAACAACCCCGTCCCAAAATCCGTGCCAGTATTCTTCCTGTTATTCCTCCAGAAATTCCTTTACACGTTCAAGGCTTATTTTAAGCGCCTCCGCTATCTCGTTCTGTTTGTAGCCTTTCTTATACAGGCGGAATATGTTCCTGCCAGTTTCTATTCCACGCGCCTCACCTAATTTTATTCCACGTTCCTCTCGTTCCTGCATCATCATATCTATCGCTTTGCACATATCATAGTCCTCCGTCTGTTCCACGTCTTTTTTCAGTTCCTTCAATTCCCCTGTCTTCGACATGGACGCAATCATGTCATATGCGTCCTCTGTCAGGCTGGAGAACTCTTTTGTATTTTCTTCAATAAATTCTGTAAGTTCTTCAGGTTCCGATGCGCGCTGCAAGAATCCGAACACCAGCTTGAGATCCGTGCGGAAACGTTCCGCATGAGGATATCTCCTTACATCAATCAGGTGGACCGGATAATCCGCAATCTTCTCCCTTACTTCTTCCGGAAGGGTACGGAGATCCATCATCTCCTTCAGGCAGAGCGGCCCGTCCCACTCCTGCTCGCCGAAGTACAGTACTACGCTGAATACCGGG
>CALWGI010000200.1 GCA_944380045.1 uncultured Blautia sp. | reverse complement strand
CCGGCTGTTTCCATAGTACAGGACTGGGAAAATGGATTAAGTGTAAACGACAGCTCAGATATGATAGAAAACCTGGATCCGGACAGACTTGAGGAAGTGGTCGGGCTGGTTCTGGAAGTCGTTTTTAGATTATAAAATTATTAGGGCTTTTGACAGATTTTATTGACATTTCTACTATTGTAGAATATAATAATTCTACAATAGTAGAAAAATATTGAGATAGGATAAATAAACGAGAAAGGAGTCTGCCATGAAGGACGATCGCATTATGAAACGTCTTCCGGAGAGGGAACTTGAGATCATGCAGATCATCTGGCGGGAAACGCCGCCCGTCTCCCGGATGACTGTGGAAGACGCCTTGCAGAAAGCGCATTCCCTGGCGCCTACCACGATCCTTACCCTTCTGACTCGTCTTTGCGGCAAAGGATTTCTTTCTATGGAGAAAGACGGCCGTATGAATCTGTATGTGCCTCTGATTTCAGAGAAAGAATATCTGGCGGCAGAGAGCAGAGCGTTTCTGGACAGGCTGTTCCACGGATCTGTGGCGGGATTCGCCGCGGCGCTCTGCGACAGCGGGATTACGAAAGAGGAAGTGGAGGAACTGGAGGAGCTGCTTAAGAAAGGAGAGCTGTAAATGCCGGAGACCGTTCTTGTTTATACATACCGTATTTTCTGGGCGCTTTTTCTGAGCTTTATGCTCATATGGGGATTCCGATGTTCCTGGAAGGCGGAAAATATAAAAGATTATTCCGGCATCAGAGAAGACACCGCGGTGATATCTCTTGATCCGGCTCTTTTCCCAATGCTGCTTGCACTGTGTACATTTCTGTATCTGATTCTGTGGAGGGAAAAGGGGGCAGTGTATCTTCTTGCCATGATCACAGATATCTTTCTGTTTATCTGTATTTATTTTACCCTTCTGATTCTTTTTCTTCCCGTCCTGCGGAAGCATTATACAGCGAGGACCTGCGTTGCTTTATGGCTGATCCCCATGCTGCTGTATTATCAGCCCAATATAATGTTTATCTCCGCGCCCCTTCCTGCGGCCGCGATCCTGTATATTCCCGGGGAGATCCTCAGAATATGTTTCAGTGTCTGGATTGCAGGCTTCGGGATTATTCTGGCTGTGCAGGTGATTTCACATATTCTTTTTGCCAGTGAACTGGAACGGAATTCCTATCCGGTGGAAGCCCCTGAACTTCTGGCAAAGTGGGAATCTGTGAGAAAAGAGATGAATTGCAGGCCGTCTTCCAGACTGAGGTACTCCCCGGCTCTGGCTACGCCCCTTACCGTAGGCCTGCGAAAGAAAAAGAGAGTTACTTATCTGCCGGAGAGGGAATATACAGAAGAAGAACTGAAACTGATTTTTTCTCATGAACTGTATCATGTACAGAGAAATGACACCCATACAAAATTTTTCCTGAAATTCTGCAATGCTCTGGGGTGGGTCAATCCCCTCGTATGGGCGGCGGTAAAGAAGGCGGAGGCTGATCTGGAACTGGCCTGTGACGAGATCGTACTGAAAAATGCAGACGGCGCTGAACGCAGGAGATATGCGGAACTTTTGCTGTCAACAGCAGGGGAATCCAGAGGTTACACTACCTGCCTGTCCGCATCTGCGAAGACGCTCCGGTACCGTCTGAAAGAAACACAGACAGCAAGAAAGAGAAGAGCCGGATTCATCCTTTTATTTACAGTCATGTTTGTCAGTTCTCTTACTGTGGGAAAGATCGCGATTGCTACGGAGAGGGGAACCACAGGAGAGATCACGGGTCTGAACATGACGGATCTTACGGAAGCGTCTGTCGGTTTTGGAAGAGGCAGCGAAGAATCCTGTGAGATCAGGGATGTGAAGAGTCTCTCATTTTATTTGTCCGGGCTGCAAGTGGAAACAGTTCTCTCTTCCTATGGAACAGGAAACAGTCCGCTGGAAGGCGAAAATACTCTGTACGGAAAAATGGGAACCGCAGGCGGAACATTCTATATTCACGACAATTACCTGGAAATATATGATTCCGGCTACGCCGGTCAGACGGTACAATATCATTTCGTGGAGCCGTTGGACTGGGAATATGTACGGACGCTGTGTGAAACGGAGGGATAAAATGCAGTACACAAGTCATTATGAATCCCCGCTGGGGGATATACTACTGGCGGCTGACGAAGCCGGCCTTACCGGACTGTGGTTTGAGGACCAGAAATACTATGCCGCAGATCTTGATAAAGAGCATGAAGAAAAAGAAATTCCTTTATTTGGAACCGCGAAACAGTGGCTTGACATCTACTTTTCAGGAAAAGAACCGGATTTCTCTGTGCCGCTGCATTTTATCGGAACTGATTTTCAGAAAGAGGTATGGGAAATCCTCTGTACAATCCCTTATGGCCAGACTATGACATACGGCGGGATCGCAGAATGGATCGCCGCGTCAAGGGGCGTTTCCCGTATGTCCGCCCAGGCTGTGGGCGGAGCGGTAGGACATAACAAAATTTCAATCATAGTTCCCTGTCACCGTGTCGTCGGGACGAACGGGAGTCT
>CALWGI010000199.1 GCA_944380045.1 uncultured Blautia sp. | reverse complement strand
TATGATGGTCAGACAGGATATGTACATAACAGCCTTCTTGAGTAAAAATGAATAATAAAAAATCAGGCACAGGAAAAATTTTCCTGTGCCTTTGTGTTGTGCTTTTTTCAGGCGGCTGCGTCTGACGCGTCCTGCGCGGGCTGTTCAGATGCCGGCTGGACAGTCGCTTCCGGCGTCGGAGCGGGAGTTGAAGTGGGCTCCGGCGTATAGTTTTTCAGGGAACCGTCGGAAAGCAGCTCGTAGCTTTTGCCTTCCACAGTGATAAATCCTGTCTGCATGATCCCGTCCAGATCGAAGTAATATCTTTTTCCTTCATAATCAACCCAGCCTGTCTGCATGATCCCGTCAGAGTTAAAATAATAACACTTTCCGTCCAGGTCATTCAGCCACCCGGTATAAGGCGTTCCGTTAACCATGAACATCCATTTGTTACCGCTGGATGTCCAGATACCGGATTCTGCTTCCGGTGAAACGTCCCTCACGGCAGGGGCGGGACTGGGAGTGGCGGAAGGAGCGGCTGTGGGAGTAACCGCTTCATCCGAAACGGTCTCTGTATCTTCTGAAGAATCTTCCTGATCTGCATCGCCGGAGATACTGTCCGTCCCGGTTGCGGGTTCATTCACGCCGGCGGAAGCGGACAGTTCTGTCGTGCCGTTCTGTATCCGGGACGGAATCCCTGAAGACCGGGTGAATACTCCGGCAGAACCGATGCACAGCAATACTGCAATGAGAAGCAGGAAAAGATTGGTCGGTTTTTTATCACCTGGCATGGTTTTTCCTCCTTTGTATGCCTGTGTTTCTTATCATACAATAATCGCCGCGAAAATACAACCCTTCTCGACATTTGCGTGTTTCTTCCCGCTATTTGCGTATTGCGCCCGGATTGAAAAAAATATATAATAAAAAAATGGACGCATATAAGAGTACAGAGAGTGAAAAACTGATCAGGATAAATAAATATCTGAGCAGCGCCGGCGTGTGTTCCCGGCGTGAAGCCGACCGTATGATCGAAGAGGGAAGAGTCAGCGTCAACGGACGTACGGTCCTGACCGGCGAGCAGGTGGACCCTTCGGCGGAAATCTGTGTGGACGGAAAACCGGTGGGAAAGACAACCGAGCAGGTGCTGCTTCTTTTTTATAAACCAAGGGGAATTGTCTGCAGTACGAAGAAACAGCGGCAGGAAATCACAGTTACAGAATACCTGAATTATCCTGCGCGCATCTACCCTGTGGGAAGGCTTGACCGCGAATCGGAAGGCCTTCTTCTTATGACAAACCAGGGCGATCTGGTAAACCGTATCATGCGCGCGGGCAATTATCACGAGAAAGAATATCTGGTCACCGTGGATCATCCATTAACGGAAAATGTCCTCAGAGGCCTGGCGGGGGGAGTCCCGATCCTGGATACCGTTACCCGCCCCTGTAAAGTATATAAGACCGGAGAGAAAAGCTTCCGGATCATTCTCACCCAGGGACTGAACCGGCAGATCCGCAGGATGTGTGAATATTTTGGATATCGGGTGACTGAATTAAAGAGAGTACGGATCATGAACCTGACCCTGGACGGACTCCGGCCAGGAGAATACCGGGATATCCGTCCGGAAGAATGGAAAGAATTACAGAAAAGAATCGAACATTCATCAAATGAGACAGTGACAGGAGGACGTTATGGATACAGCCCTGCAGCAGATGAAAGATCTGGTAAAAAAGCTGAACGAGGCGGCAAAAGCGTATTATCAGGAAGACCGGGAGATCATGGACAACAGGGAGTACGACGAACTGTACGACCGTCTGGAGAAAATGGAAAAAGAAACGGGGATCGTACTGGCGGACAGTCCCACCGTAAACGTAGGGTACGAGGCCGTTGATTCTCTTCCCAAGGAAAACCATGAGACCCCCATGCTGTCCCTGGATAAGACCAAGGACAGGGAGGTTCTGAGAGAATTTATCGGTTCCCATAAGTCCCTTCTCTCCTGGAAGATGGACGGACTGACCATTGTGCTTACCTATGATGGAGGAGAACTTGAGAAGGCGGTGACGCGAGGGAATGGCGTCGTGGGCGAGATCATTACCAACAACGCCCGTGTATTCCGCAACATTCCTCTGAAGATTCCCTTTCAGGGACGTCTTGTGCTGCGGGGAGAGGCGATCATTTCCTACTCTGATTTTGAGCGGATCAACCGTTCTATAGAGGATGTGGACGCGAAATACAAGAATCCGCGTAATCTCTGCAGCGGTTCGGTGCGCCAGCTGAACAATCAGGTGACGGCGTCGCGGAATGTTTATTTTTACGCGTTTTCCCTTGTGTCAGCCCCGGGCGAGGATATGCACAATTCCAGAGAGTATCAGATGGAGTGGCTGAAGAAACAGGGTTTTGACGTGGTGGAATACAGGATCGTTACTGCGGACACTCTCGACGGCGCGATGGACTATTTTGCTTCCGCCATAGAGAAAAATGATTTTCCGTCAGACGGGCTTGTGGCGCTGTATGACGATATCGCCTACGGGGAATCCCTGGGTACTACAGCGAAATTCCCGCGTAATTCGCTGGC
>CALWGI010000198.1 GCA_944380045.1 uncultured Blautia sp. | reverse complement strand
TTTTGATTATATTTTTGTATGTACCCGCTGTAAGGATCTCTTCCGCGGCCGCGGCTGTCACAGGATACCGTTTCAGCCCGGAAATATTTTTGTAGATTTCCTTCGCCACAGCGGTGGAGAGAACCCTGGCGTCCGTCCTGGGATAGGTAACGAGTTTTTTCTCATAAAGCTCCTGGACCACGCGCAGGGTCTCGTCCGGACTGATCTTAAAAAGTTTTGAGCATACGTTCTGAAGCTCCGCAAGGTTGAAAAGCAGAGGTGGATTTTTCTTTTCTTTTTTGCGCTCCGCTTTCTCCACGCGGCAGGTAAGAGGCTTCTCTTCCTCCAGAAACTGAATAAGCTCTTCCGCGTCTTTTTTTTCTTTGAATCCGTTCTCTTTATACAGACGGGGAGACTGGAAATATCTGCTGCCTTCCGCCGCTCTCCATTCTCCCTCGAAATTTTCGCCTTCAAGGGAAAGCCTGCCGATCACCCTGTAGAACGGCGTCTTTACGAAGGAGCGGATCTCCCGCTCGCGGCGCACCACCATTCCCAGAACGCAGGTCATCACCCTGCCAACAGATATGGCCTGGTATTTCGACCTGAGATAATTGGACACGCTGTTCCCGTACCTGAGTGTGAGGACCCTGGAAAAATTAATTCCCATCAGATAATCCTCTTTCGCGCGGAGGTAGGCGGAATCCGCGAGATTATCATATGCGGAAAGATCTTTTGCCTCCCGGATCCCCCTTAAGATCTCTTCCTCTGTCTGGGAATCAATCCACACTCTTTTCTGTTTTTTGTCTTTCACTCCGGCCATCTGCGCCACCAGACGGTAGATATACTCACCTTCCCGCCCGGAGTCCGTGCAGACGTAAATCGTCTCTACATCGGGCCGGTTGAGCAGCCCTTTCACAATGTTGAACTGTTTCTGTACGCCGGGGATGACTTCGTATTTAAATTCGCGCGGCAAAAAAGGCAGGGTATCTAAACTCCACCTTTTATACTTCGCATCGTATTTTTCCGGATAGCTCATAGTGACCAGGTGTCCTACGCACCAGGTCACTATGCTGTCTTCCGACTCGAGATATCCGTCTTTTCTCTGTCCGTTGATCTTTAACGCTTTTGCAAATTCCTGCGCCACACTGGGCTTCTCTGCAATATATAATGCTTTCGTCATAATCCTCTTATTATTTGTCCGCGCTCATCTTTCTTAAAGGCCATGCAAGGAGCAGGGCGCCGCCGGCCATATTTCCCAGAGTGACTACCAGCATGCTCTTCAGCATCGCTGTCACGGAAAGGCCCGGAACAACCGCGAAACCTACGGTAAAGGTCGCCATGTTCGCGATGCAGTGCTCGAATCCGCTGACAACGAATCCGGAGATACACATAACGATCATCAGGAACTTCGCAGCCTCGCTCTTCAGCTTGATGCCGCAGAGTACGCCGAGACAGACGAAGAAGTTACATAAAACCGCCCGGAAGAACATCTGTCCCACCGGAATGGAAAGTTTATTGCCCATGAAGCCGGCAAAATAATCCTGTGTGCCGGAAGCTCCCGCCCAGATGAAAAACAGGGAAAGGATCAGGCATCCCACAAAGTTACCTATGTAGCTGACAACCCATACCTTGGCCGCGTCCTTCCAGGTTACCGTCTTGTCAAAAGCGCCGAACGCCATTACCAGGTTATTGCCGGTAAAAAGCTCGCCGCCCACAAGAGAGATCAGAAGCACGGCGATGGAGAATACCAGCGCGCTGAGGAACTTGCCCCATGCGGGAAGCTCAGCCGCGGAAAATACACTGCCCACCACGTTGGAGAAGATCATGGCAACGGAGATAAAGAAGCCCGCCATGATCGCTCTGATGAAATACTTGAACATATTTCCTTCAAGCAGGGTGATTTTCGCCTTTGAAGCATTTGTCAGTTTCTGCACGTCTTCATAGTTCATGAAAAATTCCTCCCTTTTATTGGGAAATCCGTTTTCGGATATCCCCCTCGTTTATTATTTTTACATTATAGCACTTTGTATATTATTTCACAATATAAATACAAAAAAGTTCGATATTTTTTTGACAATCCCGGTTTTCACATAAGGATCAGCGAGCAGTCCATATATTCTTCCACCCAGCCGATGATGGCTGCGGGAAGTTTCTGTTTTTTCATAGCCTTCATAACCGCGTCGGCGTCCCGCTCCGGCACCGCCGCCAGAAGGCCTCCCGAGGTCTGGGGATCATATACGAGGTCTTCCCTCCAGAGCGCCGCGCTGCTTCTGACGCCTGCCTTTTCGGCGAAATCCCGGTTGCGGTACGCCCCTGCGGGGATCAGGCCCATGGACGCGTACTCTTCCACATCCGGAAATGTTTTCAGTTTTTTTGTAGCGATCACCAGGGTTTTGCCGCTGCCCTGGGCCATCTCCGTACTGTGTCCGCCAAGGCCGAATCCCGTCACATCGGTACAGGCGTGAACGGTAAAATCCTTCAGGATCTCAGATGCATATTTATTCAGCGTCTTCATGGAAAGGAGCGCCTCACTCTCCGCTGCTTCTGATGCCATCTCCGCCTTGATGGCCGTATTTACGATCCCGGTTCCCAGCGGCTTCGTCAGGATCAGG
>CALWGI010000197.1 GCA_944380045.1 uncultured Blautia sp. | reverse complement strand
GGTAAGATTACCGATATGCTTGCGCAGGAGTCAGATATTATTGTCAGATTTCAGGGTGGCGCCAACGCAGGTCATACAATTGTGAACAATTACGGGAAATTCGCACTTCATACCCTTCCTTCCGGTGTGTTTTACGACCATACTACCAGCGTGATCGGAAACGGTGTGGCGTTGAATATCCCGGTACTGTTTAAGGAGATTCAGTCGATTGTGGAAAAAGGAGTTCCTATGCCTAAGATCAAAGTGTCTGACAGGGCGCAGATGGTGATGTCCTATCATATTAAATTTGATGAGTATGAGGAAGAGCGTCTGGGAAAACATTCTTTTGGCTCCACAAAATCAGGAATCGCACCCTTCTATTCAGATAAATACGCAAAGATCGGCTTCCAGGTCAGCGAGCTTTTTGAAGATGAGGCAGAGCTTCGGGAAAAAGTAGAAAATGTCTGCGAGAAGAAAAATGTTACACTGGAGCACTTATATCACAAACCTGCTCTGAATCCGGACGACATTATGGAAGAGCTGCGTCAGTACAGAGAGATGATTGAGCCATATGTATGTGATGTCTCTCTGTATCTGTGGAATGCTCTTAAAGAGGGCAAAGAAATCCTTTTAGAGGGACAGTTAGGTTCTCTGAAGGATCCGGATCACGGAATCTATCCTATGGTAACTTCTTCTTCCACCCTGGCCGCTTACGGCGCTGTGGGAGCAGGGGTTCCGCCTTACGAGATCAAAAAGGTGATCACAGTATGCAAGGCATACTCAAGTGCTGTGGGAGCAGGAGCATTTGTTTCCGAGATCTTCGGTGATGAAGCAGACGAGCTGAGACGCAGAGGCGGCGACGGCGGCGAATACGGCGCAACTACCGGACGTCCAAGAAGAATGGGCTGGTTCGACTGTGTGGCTTCCAAATACGGCTGCCGTATCCAGGGAACTACAGATGTGGCCTTTACGGTACTGGATGTACTGGGCTACTTAGATGAGATCCCTGTATGTGTGGGATATGAGATTGACGGAGAAGTGACCACAGAATTCCCTACTACACATCTTCTGGAAAAGGCAAAACCGGTACTGGAGGTCCTGCCGGGATGGAAATGCGATATCAGAGGCATTAAGAAATACGAAGATCTTCCGGAAAACTGCAGGAAATACATTGAGTTCGTGGAAGAGAAGATCGGTTTCCCGATCACAATGATCTCCAACGGACCAAGCAGAGAAGATATTATTTACAGAAAATAGGCAATGGTATAGGAAAAAAAGGCTGACACAGTTTATGGGTCGGCCTTTTCCTTTTCTATAAATCGTGTCGGTGTATTCTTTTCTGAGCAGTTTCATAGACCTCGCTGTCCTCTCGCACACCAATGACTACGATAAGGATTTCAGTCTCAGTTCGAATCAACTGATAGACAATGAGCAGACCTGCTCCTCGTAGCTTTATCTTTAGAAAACCGGACAAATTCGTCTTATTTTTGTCTCCCAGGATTTTACCATAGCCGCCTTCTGTTTCCGGCAGTGGATTTTGGCTGACTTTTTCCAGAGCCTTACGTACCAGAATCTTCTGGCTTCCATTTAATTTCCGAAAATCTTGAAGGGCTTCAGGCAGGTATCGGATATTCCAGCTCATTCGAATTCAATCTCATCTGTATTTTTGTAATCGTCAGGGGCAAATCCAAATTCTCTGTCCACTTCTTCCTGGGAAATAGTAGTGGAAGGATCATAATGAGCCATGCGCTCTGCTGCACAGTTTAGAAGTCTTGCGTCGTTTAATTCATCAAGTAAACGTATATATTCTTCTGGAGAGAGAAGAACACATTCAGGGGTGTTATTTTTCATGACTACTTTTGCGCCATAACGTTTTACTTCATCAAAAAATATGTCAATAAAATCATAATGATATACATCAGTGAAAATACTGATATATCCTTGCGGATGCAAATATATCCCCCCGCCGGGCTTGTAGGACTGTTAAATTTTTGATAAACTGACCCTGTTAGACGGGACATATATGTCCCATAAGGAAGAAAATGAAATTTTACAAAGGTCAGATACCCCGGCCTTGGAATACTGGGGATCTGCTGTCAGCAGCGGGGCCTTTGACGAAAAGACAGAGATAGGGATAAAATTATGAACGAAAATGGAATTTTTCAGTTAGGAAGTTTTCAGGTAAAACCGGGAGAGAGAGTCAACAGCTTCCTTTCTCTTGGAGATGGAGAGTTTCAGCTTCCGGTTACGATCTTAAATGGAGAAGAACCGGGAAAGACAGTGTTGATTACTGCGGGGATCCATGCAGAGGAGTATGTAGGGATCCAGGCGGCCGTAGAGCTGGCCGACCGGCTGAAGACAGAAAAGATCGCCGGAACTGTGGTGATCGTGAAAGTGATAAACAGAGAAGCTTTTGAAAAACGGAGCGGAAGTTTCGGCTGTGAGGACGGGAAAAACCTCAACCGGGTTTTTCCGGGAAAACCTGACGGAACCCAGATGGAGCGTCTGGCCTGGGGGATCGAGAAGGAGCTGTTTCCCATTGCAGATTATTATATCGACCTGCACAGCGGAGACAGCTATGAACAGCTCGCCCCCTATGTATATTATGCAGGACAGGCTTCAGAAGAAACGGTGAAGATTTCCAGGG
>CALWGI010000196.1 GCA_944380045.1 uncultured Blautia sp. | reverse complement strand
AGTTCCGTTTTTTCAGTTCTCATCCGAAATATCATTCCGGTCCCACTTATCGCACAGGGACTGGATCTCTCTTGCGAATTTCTCCAGGTCTTTGTTCGCCCCTCCCTCGTTTTTGCGGATCACCGACATCAGCCGCTGACCCATGGCAACCAGTTTCTCAAAGGCGCGCGCCGCCTTGCCGGCCTTATGGGAGACGGCTTTGGAGGTTTTCACACCCTTTGCCTCACAGATGAAGGAGTCTGCCGCCAGGTCGTATTCCGTTCCGCTGAATGGCGCCATGGCGTCCAGGCCTTTTTCTTCCCGCAGCCTTCTGGCAAAAATCTCCGTCACCTCATCGTCGCCGTGGGTGACAAATACTTTGCGGGGTTTCTCCTCAAAAGCTCCGATCCAGTCGAGAAGCCCGTTCACATCCGCGTGTCCGCTGATGCCCTGCATCTGACAGATCTCCGCCGCCACATAGACTTCCTCACCGAAAAGCTTCACTTCGCTGGCCCCCTCTACGAGAGCTCTTCCCAGGGTGCCCAGCGCCTGGTATCCCACAAAGAGGATGGTATTGCTCTGATTCCAGAGATTATGTTTCAGGTGATGCTTGATACGGCCGGCGTCGCACATGCCGCTGGCGGAAATGATAACCTTGCAGTCTTCGTCATAGTTGATGGCTTTGGAATCGTCGCTGGTAACGGATGTTCTGAGGCCGGGAAAACTCAAAGGATTGATCCCGTCCATGATCAGCCTTACCGCCTCCTCGTCAAAGCAGTCATACATATGCTCTTTGAAAATGGTAGTGGCTTCATTGGCAAGAGGACTGTCCACGTAAACCTTGAAATTCCCGTGGCCTTTCACCCTGTCCTCCGCCTTGATCTGACGGATGAAATACAGCATCTCCTGAGTACGGCCCACTGCGAAGGAAGGTATGATCACGCTTCCGCCCCGGTCGAATGTCCTCTGGATGATTTCTGCCAGCGTTCCCACATAATCGGGTCTGTCTCCATGGGTTCTGTCTCCGTAGGTGGATTCCATGACCACGTAGTCCGCCTCGTGAAGATAAGTAGGATCCTTGATCAGAGGCTGGTTGGTGTTTCCGATATCTCCGGAAAATACCAGCTTCTTTGTATCGTCTCCCTCTGTAATGGTGATCTCTATACTGGAAGAGCCAAGAAGATGTCCCGCGTCCACAAAGCGCACGGAAATCCCCTCCGCCGGTTTGACTTTTTTCTCATAGGGACAGGGGACAAAATTGCGGAGAACGCCCATGGCGTCTTCCATGGTATAAGCCGGAACGAATTCCGGTTTGCCCTGCCGTTTCGCCTTCCGGTTCCTCCACTCTGCCTCAAACATCTGGATATGCGCGCTGTCACGGAGCATGATATCGCAGAGATGGCAGGTGGCCTCCGTGGCGTATACCGGTCCCTGAAATCCTTTCGCGTATATTGCCGGAAGATTGCCGGAATGATCCATATGAGCATGGGTCAGAAGAACGAAATCCAGCTCGCCCGGATTCACCGGAATTTCTTTATTCTCATAGTAATCGGGACCCTGCTGCATCCCGCAGTCCACCAGGAATTTCCTCCCTGCTCCTTCCAGATAATAACAGCTTCCTGTCACTTCATGCGTCGCTCCAAGAAATGTAAGCTTCATATGCCGGCCCCCTTTGTTTGAATATACTATTATTATACACGAAAACGTCTGTTTTTAACAGTGTTTTTCTGACATCAAAATGGCAGGGCCGGAGCATCATGCTCTGCCCTGCCGCTGTGTGATGTATTGTATTTGTCGTATACCGGGTTTCAGGTCTTTTATGATTTTTTTAATAGTTACCGCGCGCCTTTTCCGGCACGTCCTGCTCTTTGTGTGTGATGCGTCAGGATCAATTTTTTCGGATAACTATGAGAACGGCAAAATACTTCCTGCCGGACGGTAAGGCGGTGTACATACTTTTTTTAACTTCATCCGGAGTCGGGATTTCCGCCCTCTCTTTTTCTTTCCAAGCCGGTCCTCATTCCGGCTTATTTTTTCCTGTGTGCCAGTATCTTTTGTTTTTGGTTACTTAATTAAAATTCCACTTGTCAGTGTAGAGGTTGATTCCTTGGATCCGTCCTTGGCCGCGTGGTATCCGCGGACGCGGTAATAGGTTCCGCTGGGAACCGCCACGTTCAGGCCTCTGCTGAGGCTGGTAACATTGTCTGCTGTAAAATTCCAGTATTTATAGGTGCCGTAGCTTCCATTCACTTTTCTCTCCAGATAAAGAGAAAGATACACCGTATCACATATGTGATGGCATTGGGTAACACCTGAAATAGCGATTTCATTACTGGATATTTTTTGTATCTTTACATTACCATAATTAAGATTATTCCCCTTCAGCAGGCTGTAGCTGGTATCCTCAGCGTGATCCTCTGTGGTCTCCTCGGAAGTCACTTTGTCAAGGATGCTGGAGGCCTGTACCGGGACAGACGTCACTGTCACAGACGCCAGCAGTCCCGCAGCCAGTCCGATCCCCAAAATCTTCTTCCATCTACTGATAGCTCTCACTCCTTTCCCTTCTGTAACCTGACCTTACATTGATTATACGACGAAAAAAAACTGTAATCACTCTAAAATTTCATTTGTTCTACCATTTTTTTGATTTCTTTCAACTCCAACTTTCCTGATAGATGATATAAAACATTTTCATATTTC
>CALWGI010000195.1 GCA_944380045.1 uncultured Blautia sp. | reverse complement strand
GATACTGAACACTGTTTAACAGAAAAAATCCCGGAAACTGTAGATACAGTTCCCGGGATTTTTGATGCGGACAACAGGACTTGAACCTGCACGTCGTAGACACCAGAACCTAAATCTGGCGCGTCTGCCAATTCCGCCATGTCCGCAGAGTACAAACGCATTTGTAAACAAAAACCGCAAATCTCTGAAACCAGAAATCTGCGGTTCAATGAGGCATCGGGGATTCGAACCCCGGACAACTTGATTAAAAGTCAAGTGCTCTACCGACTGAGCTAATACCCCATAATGGACTGGGCTAGCTGGATTCGAACCAGCGAATGCAGCAGTCAAAGTGCTGTGCCTTACCGCTTGGCGATAGCCCAAAGGCGAAAGGGTGGATACAGGGATTCGAACCCTGGGCCTCCAGAGCCACAATCTGGCGCGCTAACCAACTGCGCTATACCCACCACAGCGTGCCTGAAGGGATTCGAACCCCCGACCCACGGCTTAGAAGGCCGTTGCTCTATCCAGCTGAGCTACAGACACATTTCTCCTTATCGGAGAAGCGGGTGATGGGAATCGAACCCACGTATCCAGCTTGGAAGGCTGGTGTTCTACCATTGAACTACACCCGCATATTCGCTGAAACGGTAAAAGTTGTTTACAGCATCGGGGTGACAGGATTCGAACCTGCGGCCTCCTGGTCCCAAACCAGGCGCTCTAGCCAAGCTGAGCCACACCCCGTAAACGGTATGAAATTTTCTTTGCTCGTTTGACGCAAGACATATTATATTATAGGGTTCTGCAAATGTCAACACCTTTTTTTCTGTTTTTCTGCGTTTTTCAGCCTGTTCTGAAAATAAACAAACCGGTCGATGGCGTCCAGTATATCACGGAAGGTATCCCGGGGCGCCGCCTGTATATAGGCGCGGAGGATCTCCTCCTCATCCCTGTGAAAACGTCCGTAAAAAATATCGTAAAGATTATGCCCGCGCACATAGATCCGGATTTCCTCCATATGCGCTTTCACGTCCTCCACAGAACTCAGAGAATGTCCGATCACTTCTGTCAGGTGCCTGCCGCTTCTGAGCCGGTGAAGATATTCCTGCCATTTTTCAAACAGCGTTTCATAAAACTCCTCTTCTGACTGTACCACCCCGATCTTCGCCATTACTTTCGGATCAAGAAAATAATTCTCAAAAGAATAGTATTTCAGGATCAGCACGTTTTTCCTCGTCACCCGGGGCAGGCGGTCGGCGTCTTCCCGATTCCGTTCCTCATAGTAACGGCACAGAGAATTTCCCAGCTCCACGGGATCCCTGCCGTCCCCGTCCCTTATCATAAGGAAGTTTTCTTTCAGGTAAGTCTGATTCATGTATTTCAGATTGGCGTACGTTTTGATATTGGTACAGCTGTTGGTGGAGATCACTGCGATCCGGGAAAGATTCCCCTCCTCGTCGTGGATCTCCGAATAATATTTTTCCAGCAGCAGCGGAAGACGGCTTTTATCCTGTTTTCCTTCCACAATAAAAACAAAACTCACATTCAGAAGGTCTTCCGCGGAAAATCCAAGATCGTCAAGGATCGCCGAAAGGTCCGTCTTCTCCCGTATCGCCGAATATCCTTCTTCGTCGAGGATCATCTGGCGGATCTGACGGGAATTAAACTGAAAAAGCAGATTGGGCGAATGCGTTGTAAAGATCACCTGGCCTCTGGTGGACAGCCGGTAAAGGATTTCGCTGGATTTTTTCTGCAGGCTCGGATGAAGGAAAATCTCCGGATCTTCCATCAGGATCAGTCCCGGGATCCTCTCCTCGTCCTGAAGATACGTCTCCAGGAGAGACAAAAGATAGATACTCCTCATGCCCTTGCCAAAAGCAGAAACAGGCTCCGTTTCTCTCGGTCCTCTGGGATTAAAATTCGCGTTCACCTGAAAAAGCCGGTCCGTATTACATGTCAGCTCATAGCTGATGGTTCCCGGCATTCCGCCGTTATTGCGGAAATTCTCGTTGACCCTGCCGGAAAAAGTGTCCAGATTCAGCTGATAAAGCTTATATTCCAGCAGCTTCTGCGTCTCAAAAGCATTCAGCTGCGCCGGCGTCTTCTGCGTAATCAGGCCAATACAGGAGAAACAGTGGCTGCATTTCTTTGACCGCTCGAAAATACAGCAGTCAGAACGCATCTGGTTTAAAAGATCATCCTCCATAAAGGAAAGCAGTGTGTCCTGAAGGCCCTCCAGATCTCTCTGGCTGTCCACGTAGTAGATTTTGGGAAACACTTCCCTGATAACCGGATTATTTTTGTGGTATCCGTCATTAAGGCGCACTCTTCCCTGATAATTTGCGGAAAAAGAGAAATCCAGGACTCCGTCGTGGTAAGAGGGAAGCTTCTTCCTGAACTCCCTCATCCAGCTTTCAAATCTCCTGTAGGAACTGACTTTTCTCTGTCTGTGCAGGATTTCAAGATCTTCGTCTGTGATCCTGAGAGAGATATCGATCTCCACATTCTGTTTCTTTTCATTGAAATCAGATGGCTGTATCCTGTACTGCCCCTCCACGGCGCACAGAGCGTTAAGGACCGCTGTTTTCCCAACATTATTCCGTCCCACCAGGATCAGGGCGTTCTCAATGTCCCTGATCTCCAGATCGCGGATAAATCTGAAATTCCTGATATGAATCCATTCAATTCTCATGCTTTTCCTCCCTGCGGAGCTTATGAAAGAG
>CALWGI010000194.1 GCA_944380045.1 uncultured Blautia sp. | reverse complement strand
GTATGCCGGCATATTCAGCGAGCATTCTTGTGTAACCCATACCGTGACAGCAGTTGCTCTTGTAGGAAGCCAGATCCTTTCCTACAGGCTGCCACGAAGCGGACCAGTAGTCTCCGGATACATTATCTCTGATATAGAGGTATCGTCCGGGCTGGTCGAACTGATTGAAAATATATCGCAGGATGCGTCCGTTTGCACCGGATTTTGCAAAGCTGTATCCGCCTGCATTGTTTGATATGATCGCGCCATACTCGGGAGAACCGAGATAATTTACCCAGGGAGCGGGCGTATCAGGTCGATCGATTACATATTCCCTGTTTTTGTCGTCAAAATATCCATATTTCATAACATTATACCTGTCCTTTTTGCAGTGATTTATACCAGGTTTACAGTGATGGGTACAGTGTCGTCTCCAAATGTAAGAATATCTTCCCTGCGGAGAATAGCTGAACCATTTTTCTTGAGTTTCAGATAGGTATTGCCACATACGGCAGAACCTATTACATAATCACCATAATCCTTATGATTTGCGTTTTTATATGTGATGTTGAATTTTTTATCCGCAAATGTGATAAAGAGTGATGCGTTTCCGTTTTCGTCAAACTGTTCTTCCGTAAGTTTCGGATCGAAGATCAGGTCTCCGGCATCTCCTCGAACTCCGAATACTTGTGTGATCATAGTGAGCATGAACCAGCTGGCAGCTCCTGTGAGGTAGTGGTACATCCCCCGTCCGTCTGAACGGAAATATTCCGGAATTCCAGGGTAAATGCGGCTCGTGTCAAAGTTAAGTGCTGTATCTGCCAGTGTTTTCAGGGCTTTCCATCCTTCTTTTGCAAAACCGCGTTTGTACAATGCATTGGCATACATTACTGTCATATGAGAGAACACAGCTCCATTTTCTTTTTCTCCGTAGGCAAATCCGAACATTCGTCCCATATCGAATTTCAGTTCATGAAAATCAGTGTTTAATCTGTATCCGCCGATTTCTCTGCGGTAGAGATAGTGGTCTGCACTCTGCACAATGCGTGAGATCTGTTCTCGCGAAGCAACATTTCCCATAATCGCAAAAACCTGGCCTGTGAGCATCATACGGATGCCATCCGGGAAGATGCCCTCGACAGCCCGTCCGCTGTTGTCATAGTAACTGTTGAACCAGCCTTCTTCTCCGCAGCCGTTTATCCACTCGTTTCTGCGAAGAAAACCTGTCAGCCAGACAGCTTTCTGTTCAAGGTTGTCAGCAAGCTGAGAAAGCGGTATTGTGAAACGCCGGCCGCTTATTGTGTGACAGCAGCTTTTCGTATATTGGCTAAGCAGTTCTTTTTTACGCTCCGTATTCTCAAAGAGTTCTGTGTCGTCGTTGAGAAGAACCTTGAGTTCTTCAATGAGTGAAATCTCTTTCTGATCTGTGATGTCTTCAAGAAGACGGATCATAGACGCAAGCTCCCTGAGATTTCCTGCGTATGCACATGTAAAAGCTGTGCTCTCGCCGCGTTCTGAAGCCATATCCAGGGCATCATTCCAGTCAGCTCCCCGCAGACGATATATATTATGTTCTCCGGTTTCATAAAAAGCAGCGAGCTGTTCGATCAGCAGGTGCTCCAGAATCGTTCCGGTATATATTTTACCATCGGCGGTAAGCTGGAAGTTTCCCTGATCGGGTTTCCAGAGCATATCCAGGGTGGTCCCGCGTTCAGCCTGGGGATCTTTAAAATACGGGACCAGTCTGTTGAGAATACTTACATCGCCAGTCTGATCAATGTAAAGGCGTGTGGTGATCTGAGGCCAAAGTGCGTGGTCCATCCAGACTCTGGTTATGCTGTTCCTGTCTGCAATAAAATTTCCGTCTCCGTCTCCGATGATCGTTGCATTTGTTCCATCAATCCTTACGCCTCCATAGTTGTTTTCTATCATTTTCCCGACATTATGAGGATCCATAAGGAGAAGCGAGAGACAGTCCTGCCACAGATCGCGCCATCCTCTTCCGCCCCGTCCGTAGTCGTGGTGCGGAAGGAAAGAACAACCATATAATCGACGAAGATACGGCTGGAAGCAGACCCATTTCATAAACCGGTCAAAATCCTGGTCACCGGTAAGGAATTGAACATTAACCTTTTCGTGCCAGATCCGGCGTGTCTCTTGCAAAGAAGAGAGGATTTTTTCAACAGAATTATATTTTTCATAAACGTTCCGAATCTCCTCTTCACTTTCTGCAACTCCCAGAAGAATAACATATTGAACTTTTTCCAGAGGAGCCAGTGTGACTTGTGGAAAACGGAATGCACCCATGGCTTCTTTTCCCGCTGTGTATGAACCGGATGGCATGCCGGGATATGATTCATATACGGCGCGTGGATGTGTATAGGAACCGCCTTCTCCCAGAAAATCTTCAACGGTGGGGTAGAAGCTTTCCGGTTGTTCTCCCAGCGAACTGTATCCATATACATAGTAGATTTTATGATTTGGACGGTGCCCTCTTTCGTCAAATGACATGGTGGGACAGACCGAGATCCCGTCCGGTACTGTCTTGATTCGGTGAAGCATAGATGTAACATTTCTGTGATCACGGATATTGTCGGCGCTGCGTCCGTAGATTGGTACGGCGGCATAAGGGATCAGGTCTTCAGGCTCTTTTGACTGATTGCAGACGGTAATGTACATGATTTCTACATTATCATTGCAGGGGACAAAAGAAGTGATCTCCGTTTTGAATGATTGATCATGAG
>CALWGI010000193.1 GCA_944380045.1 uncultured Blautia sp. | reverse complement strand
TCCGCGATAAAGATTCCCGGTTCCGGCTCATAATATCTCAGAAGCTGAACCTCCGAATCCTGAGTGTAAACCTTCAGGTCCTCCGATGAAAAATCTTCCGTCCTGATGTAATCTGTCACTGGTCATTCTCCTTTTTGTCCGTTGGCATCAGAGTCCTCCGTTCCCCTTGCCGTTCTTTCTCACTTTCAGCGTTCGCCGGATGTCAGTCAATATGATATACCCAGTTGTCCTTCCGCTCCGGCGCCTGGGGATAATCGCCGTCCACATAGCCGAGGATGCAGTGTCCGATTCCCTCATAATCTCCCTCGATTCCCAGGGATTTCAGGATCTCTTTGCCTTCCGGGCTCTCGAATTCCTGTTTCGCCCTGTGGATCCAGCAGCTTCCTACTCCAAGGGAATGGGCTGCAAGCATCAGATTTCCCATTACAAGGCTTCCGTCATAAAGATAGTTGGTGCTGCTTCTGTCCGCCAGCACGATCAGAACTACTGGCGCGCCGTAGAAGGGATCGCTGTCCACTCCCATGATCGCCGCGTTCATCCTGGAAAGGCGGTCGCGCATTTCCTTATTGGTCACAGCAATGATTATGGGAGACTGGCGGTTCATCCCTGTGGCCGCATAAGTTCCGGCCTCAACGATCTGGTCGATGATCTCCTTCGGAACCATGTCCGGTTTGTATTTCCGGATACTCCTTCTCGTCTTAATGGATTCCAGTACTTTGTTTTCACTGCTCATAACTGTTACCTCCGTTCATTCTTTGTCCACGTCATCTGTTTTGCTTTTATTTTATACCTGCGCGTCCTCTCTATCAACTGTTTCTTTTTATCCGGACCTGCGGCTTTTCATCTGAACCCCTGCTGCTCTTCCCTGAAAAAAGCTGTTTCCTGTGAAACGAAAACACCTGAAGAGGAAATCTTTTCCCCTTCAGGCGTCTGTGGAATTACTTTGTTCTCTTAAATTACTGCCGGTCCTGTCCGGCATACCCTTTACACGGTCTGCTCTTTGTGTCCGTGGATCACCAGCAGATGGCTTTTGATCAGTACCGGTCTCACCGCGTTGTACACAACCGCTACCAGAATAGTGGAGATCACCGCGTTGAACAGTGTAGTCATGGCGCTCAGTTTCGCAAGGGCTTCCGCCAGCTCCTGCGGCTGTCCCAGTATGAACTGTTTGTAGAAAAATCCCACCAGGGGATCTGCCACAACATTGAAAGCCAGTCCGGCGATGGAAGCGATCAGGCTCCATTTAAACACATATTTCCTGTCTGTGCTCTCGTTGATACGGGCGATCCGGTGAGCTACCAGTCCGGTGATCAGACCGATACAGAGCTTCAGCACAAAAGTCTTCGGCGCAACTGTTATATATACGGGATCCATGATATCCGCGATCCCCATTCCCACTGCTCCGGCAATTCCTCCGTACCATCCGCCCAGAAGAAGCGCAGCCAGCACACAGAAAGCATTTCCCAGATGGATTGATGTGGCGTCTCCTCCCGGCACCGGTATCTTAATCTGCAGGAATGTAAATACCACATAACAGAGAGCAGCCATAAGAGCTGTCTGTGCAAGTTTTACGATCATGTTGTTCTGACTGTTCATAATAACTGTCCCCTCTTTCTTATTTTCTATATTGACATCATACTCTTGGACTGTGCATTTTAAAATACACAATTTTCACAATTTTTAAGGGGACAGTTTGTGTTTTTTCTGTCAGCGACAATTCCGGCGTCGGTTCAGATTCCTTTTTTATAAAGAATATAGGAATAGACTCCCGGGATAAAAGCAAACAGCAGCACCGCAAAATACATTTCCTCAAACTGAAAAAACGCGTTCACGATAAACAGAAGGCCGCATATCACAAAAAGCCAGGACGCCATTCTGTGGGTTCTGTTCCAGTTCTCCTCACTGTTAAGGGTCCATGGAAGTTTGATTCCCACCGTGTAGTTCTGTTTGATCCTGTGGAGATAATTCCCCAGGAAAATGAGCATGATCCCGATAAGGATATTTACCAGAAAACCGATATCTACCGGTATCCCCAGAGCGATCCCGTAACAGGAAAAACACACGATCAGGGAAGTCACCGGGATGATCCAGAGACAGAACCGCATGATTTTGTCATCAATATTTCTCTTCTTGGGATCATTGGTGGTCACAAAATACAGCACAAGTTCCAGCGCCACCATGATCCCCGGAATCCCGAACACGGCAAATGGCTTGCTGCTCCAGCCGTTGGCCACATTGCCGCTTCCGAAATGAGTGGCGATCTCATCAGGTAAACGGTTCCAGAGGATCAGACCCACAAGCATCGGCAAAGCTGTGACAATACATCCGATAAGCAGTGTCCATTTATACTTTTTCATCATTTCCGCCGCCTCCTTTTAAATCTGTAAGCCATAAAAGTATTTCGTCCACAACTGTGGTGTTCAGTTCATAATAAACATAATTCTTCACCTTTGTTTCCCATACCAGATCTGCCTTTTTCAGAATGCCCAGATGATAGGATATGGTGGCCCCGGTCATGTCGAAATGGCTTCCGATCTCTCCGGCAGACAGTTTCCCGGTCTTGAGAAGCTGCAGGATCTCCCGGCGTACCGGATCCGAAAGGGCTTTAAATGTATCTGCAAAAGACATTTCCACATCTCCTTTCTTCTATTCTATTTAGAAATATTTCTAATTAGAATATAGCTCGCAGTGTGCAAAAAGTCAACAGGTATTTAGATTTTTTTCTAAATAGTATTCCTGTATTCCCGGGGCGTCATCCCATAGCGCGCTTTAAACTGTCTGTTAAAATTGGAAAGGTTTTCAAATCCTGCGTCTTCCGCGATCGTCACGATCTTGTCGTCGCTGCGTCGCGGTCTTTC
>CALWGI010000192.1 GCA_944380045.1 uncultured Blautia sp. | reverse complement strand
CTGGATAAAAAGAGGTATGATAGACTTGTTGTAAATACAATATGCAATGCGACGGAAGAGCGTCAGACAGAAGCCCGCCAGATTGCAGGAGAGGCAGACGCCATGATTGTAATTGGCGGCAGCCACAGTTCAAATACACAAAAGCTATTTGAGATTTGTAAAAAAGAGTGTGCGGATACTTTCTATATACAGACGGTTCACGATTTGAATTTAGAAGTATTACGATCTACTGGGCTTGTAGGTATTACAGCAGGGGCTTCCACCCCAAAGAAAATAATTGAGGAGGTTCAAAAACACGTGGCAGATTTAAGTTTTGAACAAATGCTGGAAGATTCATTAAAAACTATCAGAACAGGAGAAATCGTAGAGGGCACGGTCATTGATGTCAAAGAAGATGAGATCATCTTAAATATAGGTTACAAGTCCGATGGTATCGTATCCAGAAGCGAGTACACAAATGTACCGAATGCCGATCTTACTGCGATGGTTCATGTGGGAGATACCATGGAAGTAAAAGTTCTGAAAGTGAATGACGGAGAAGGACAGGTTCAGCTGTCTTACCGCAGAGTGGCTGCGGAAAGAGGAAGCAAGCGTCTGGAGGAAGCCTTTGAGAACAAGGAAGTACTGAAAGCAAAGGTGTCTCAGGTTCTGGATGGAGGACTGAGCGTAGTTGTAGATGAGACGAGGATTTTCATTCCGGCCAGCCTGGTATCCGATACGTATGAAAAGAATCTTGGAAAATATGCGGATCAGGAGATTGAGTTCGTCATCACCGAGTTTAATCCGAAGAGAAGAAGGATTATCGGAGACCGCAGACAGCTTCTGGTTGCCAAGAAGGCAGAGATGCAGAAAGAGTTGTTCGCACGTATCCATGAAGGTGATGTGGTAGAAGGAACTGTGAAGAATGTGACGGACTTCGGCGCATTTATCGATCTGGGAGGAGCGGACGGACTGCTTCATATTTCCGAGATGTCCTGGGGACGTGTAGAGCATCCTAAGAAATTGTTTAAAGTCGGAGATAAAGTGAAAGTCCTGATCAAGGAGATCAAGGATTCCAAGATTGCTCTCAGCATGAAGTTTGAGGATTCCAATCCGTGGCTTACAGCGGATGAGAAGTATGCGGTTGGCAACGTAGTAGAAGGTACCGTTGCACGTATGACAGATTTCGGTGCGTTTGTAGAACTGGAGCCGGGTGTGGACGCATTGCTCCATGTATCTCAGATTTCCAAAGAACATGTAGACAAGCCGTCTGATGTTCTGAAGATCGGTCAGGTGATCACTGCGAAAGTTGTAGATTTTAACGGCGAGGACAGAAAGATCAGCCTGAGTATGAAAGCGCTTGAGAACAATGAAGCGGAATCCGATCAGGAAGAAGAAACCGAAGAATAATCAGGATAACTGAATAAAAGAATTGTGCAAGGAGGACATGCGGAGCTGATCCGTATGTCCTTCTGTTGGTGTTAAGGGTTCGTCCATTTTTTCACAAGCAGGAAGGAAAATTGTTATGGCATTATTGACATTTAAAGGCGGCGTGCATCCATATGATGGAAAAGAACTGTCCAAAGACAGGCCTATCACGCCCTGTCCGCCGAAAGGCGATCTGATCTATCCTCTTTCTCAGCATATCGGCGCTCCGGCGCTCCCGGTGGTGAAGAAAGGCGACCGGGTGCTGGCAGGACAGAAAATCGCGGAGGCGGGGGGATTCGTATCTGCGCCCGTGTATGCTTCTGTATCCGGAATTGTTAAAAGTATTGAGTCTCATATGACTCCTTCGGGAAACAAGGTCGATTCAATTGTGGTAGAGGATGACGGGATGTACGAAGAGGCTGCGCCATTTCCGGTAAAACCTCTGGCCGAGATGAGCCGGGACGAAATGATCCAGCTGATCCGGGAGGCCGGAGTGGTTGGCCTCGGAGGAGCCGGATTCCCTACTCATGTAAAGTTGTCTCCGAAAGAGCCGGACAAGATCGATACGATCCTGGTAAACTGTGCGGAATGCGAGCCGTATCTGACTTCGGATTATCGCCTCATGATGGAACGGCCGGAGAAAATCATCGGCGGGCTTCAGGTTATCTTAAGTATTTTTGACCGGGCGGCCGGGTATCTCTGCATCGAAGACAATAAACCGGAGGCTATAGAGATACTCCGGAAAGCGTGCGAGAATGAGTCCCGTATCCAGGTGAAGGTATTAAAGACGAAATACCCGCAGGGAGCCGAAAGAATGCTGATTTATGCGGCGACGGGGAGAAAACTGAATTCGTCCATGCTTCCCGCGGATGTGGGTTGTATCGTGGACAACTGCGATACGGTCTGTTCGATCTATGACGCGGTTGTCCTGGGCAGACCGCTGCTGTCCAGGGTGGTGACGGTATCCGGCGACGGAGTCGTAAGCCCGGGAAATTTTGAGTGTAAAATAGGAACGAACGTGAATGTGATTCTGGAAGCGGCAGGCGGCCTGAAAGAAGGCGCGGAAAAAGTGATCGCCGGAGGACCAATGATGGGAGTCGCCATGTTTGATCTGGATGTACCGACAGTAAAGACCACATCTGCGATCACCTGTTTTCTTCATGATGACGTAAAATCATCGCCGGTGACCGCGTGCATCAACTGCGGCCGGTGTGTGAAAGCATGCTCAGAAGGCCTGGTTCCCGCAAGACTGTCCCAGTTCGCGGAGAAGGGAGATCTGGAGTCTTTTGAAAAATGGCACGGTATGGAATGTGTGGAATGCGGATGCTGCAGCTACGTCTGTCCGGCGAAAAGGCCGCTGGCGCAGATGATCCGCAATACAAGGCGCATAGCCATGGCAGAACGCAAGAAGCAGGGAGGAAAATAGAATCTATGAACGACTTGAGAAATGTGTCATCATCTCCGCATGTGAGAGCACAGGAGAGCAGCGCGGATCTGATGCGGTGGGTGCTTATCGCGCTTTTGCCCGCCTCTTTGTTTGGAATCTGGCATTTTGGCCCGAAAGCATTGTTTTTAATCGTGCTTACGGTGCTTGTCTGTGTGGCGGCGGAGTTTTTATATGAAAA
>CALWGI010000191.1 GCA_944380045.1 uncultured Blautia sp. | reverse complement strand
TGCCGGTTGTCTGCATTTCGCTTTCTTCTTTTTTCTTGTCCTCCCGCATGATGAAGATTCCATAAGTCACGACTATGGTCATCACGGAGAAGAAGATAAACAGGATAATCCCTACCGTAATGTTCCGGGATCCCACGATCTCTTTTTCCGGGATCGCGCTGATATAGTATGTCTGATCGATCTCCTGCACGCCGCAGTAGTACTCTTTTCCGTCAAGCGTGATCCAGGAGAATTTTCCGTCTTCCAGGGACGCAACAGCAACTCCGCTGTTCAATGCGTCTTTTCCGATCATATCCTCGTCCGGATGGTATTCGATCGCGTAGCTGCGGCCGGATACTGCAAACACGAATCCCTGCATTCCCACGCTTACGTTGCTGAGCACACCTTTCTGGGAAACCGTCGCGTCCAGAGTCGCCTGAAGCTGCTCCGGATTCTGCTCGATAACAATCATGGTTTCATCATCGATCCGCGCGCTGTAATATCTCGCCCATAAATCCTCAGTGTTGATCTCCATGGGTTCTGCCGGCTCGTTGGTGGTAAACACTGTTTTCAGCTGGTTATAACGCTGATATGTAAAATCTGCCGCCGTCCGCGCATCCGGCGAAAAGAGTCGAGGCGCCTAAAACCGCAGCCAGCGCCAGGTATCTTTTTCTTTTCTTCACCGTTCGTTCCTCCTGTTTTTCTATCCGGCAGTCCTGCCGGGATCTGTTTCATGATTTACATCAAAAGAAGGAATTTCCCAAATGAAATCCCTTCTCTGAATTCAATGTATTTTATTTCTCTTCTGCTGCCAGCACATATTTATGTACGATAGCTGCAACCGCTCCGCCAACCAGAGGAGCGACGATGAACAGCCATACCTGTCTCAGCGCTGTTCCGCCAACCAGAAGAGCCGGTCCGAAGCTTCTCGCCGGGTTTACGGATGTTCCTGTGAAAGGAATTCCAAGGATGTGGATCAGCACCAGTGTAAGACCGATCATCAGGCCTGCAACATTGGAGAACTCAGCCTTGGATGTAACGCCCAGGATCAGAAGTACGAACACAAACGTCAGAACAACCTCTACCAGGAAAGCGACTCCCATGGAAGTTCCCAGCGCGCTTGCCTCACCGAAACCGTTGATTCCAAGTCCGCTCTCTGTGCCTCCCATGAATACGCTCAGGATTCCTGCGCCAACGATGCCGCCAAGGAACTGTGCGATCACGTAGCCGATGAAGTCCTTCACTTCCATCTTACCTGCTACCAGCATACCGAAGGATACGGCCGGATTAATATGACATCCGGAAACATTTCCGATGGAGTATGCCATTGCAACAATGGAAAGACCGAAGGCAAAAGCGATCAGCACCCCCAAGCCTGTTGTTCTGACTTTCAGGAAAAAGTTTCATATTATAAATAAAAAAGGATATCTCATGTTTTCCATTGAAACCATTTCCGCGAAAATGCTGGATTATTATGTAGGCCGTCCGGACGCCCTTATCATAGATCTGAGAGACCGGGACGCTTACCGGAAAAGTCATATCACAGGCGCCCTCAGTTATCCCTACGGCAAACTGACCGGAGAGGAACATTTCCCCCGGGGAAAAACCCTCATCTTCTACTGCGACCGGGGCGGAGCGAGTATGGCCGCCGCCAGGCTGTTCGTACGGAAAGGATACCGGACCAGATCTGTGATCGGCGGTTTTGAAGCTTACCGGGGAAGAAATCTTGTAATTTCCCGGTAACCATGTTAAGGTAGAAAAGAAAAACACAAAGGCGGGAGAAAAATCTCCCGTCTGTAATAAAGAAACAGGAATTCCGCGCCTCAAAAGCGCAAAGGAGGAAATCAATGAAATACATGTTTGCATCGGACATCCATGGATCGGCGTATTACTGCCGCAAAATGCTGGATGCATACAAAAAAGAGCAGGCTGACCGGCTGGTGCTCTTAGGCGATCTGCTTTACCACGGACCGCGAAACGATCTTCCGAAGGATTATGCTCCCAAAGAAGTCATCCCCATGCTCAACGGAATAAAGGAACAGATCTATGCCGTCAGAGGCAACTGTGAGGCCGAAGTGGATCAGATGGTCCTCGACTTTCCCGTTATGGCGGATTACTGCATACTTTCTATAGAAGGAAAAACTTTTTACGCCACTCACGGACACATATATAATAAGGACAATCTTCCCCCTCTGCAGAACGGAGACATTCTGATCCACGGACACACCCATGTGCTCACCGCGGAACAGAAAGAGAACTATATCCTTCTGAATCCGGGCTCTGTGTCCATCCCCAAGGAGGGAAACCCGCCCACATACGGAATATATGAAAACGGCTTATTTACAATAAGAACTTTTGACGGAGAGAACGTCAGAGAAATGAGGCTGCCATGAATTTAATGGACCTGATCGCTCCCTGCCACTTCGGCATGGAGGCGGTGCTGAAGCGTGAGATACTGGATCTGGGCTATGAGATCAGCCGGGTGGAGGACGGCAAGGTAACCTTCCTGGCGGACGCCGCCGGAATCGCCCAGGCCAACGTTTTTCTCCGCACGCCGGAGCGCATCCTTCTGAAAGCAGGCGAGTTTAAAGCCGTCACTTTTGACGAGCTCTTTGAAAAAACCAAAGCCCTTCCCTGGGAAAATTATATCCCGAAAGACGGAAAGTTCTGGGTGGCAAAAGCCAACTCCGTTAAAAGCGCCCTCTTCAGTCCCTCGGACATCCAGTCCATCATGAAAAAGGCGATCGTGGAGCGGCTGAAAGGCGTGTACGGTATTTCCTGGTTCCCGGAAGACGGGGCAAGCTTTCCCATCCGGGTCGCCTTCATGAAGGACACCGCCACCATCGGGATCGACACCACCGGGATTTCTCTGCACAAAAGAGGCTACCGGCAGATGACGGTGAAGGCTCCCATCACAGAGACTCTCGCCTCCGCCCTTATTATGCTCACCCCCTGGCGGGGCGACCGCATCCTGGTGGATCCCTTCTGCGGAAGCGGCACTTTCCCCATCGAAGCCGCCATGATGGCCGCCGGCATTGCCCCCGGCATGAACCGTTCTTTTCTGGCTGAGGACTGGAA
>CALWGI010000190.1 GCA_944380045.1 uncultured Blautia sp. | reverse complement strand
AAGACCAGGACAGAAGGCTTCGGCGTGGAAGTGAAGCGCAGGATCATGCTTGGCTCTTTTGTACTCAGCTCCGGATACTATGACGCCTACTATCTGAAAGCGCTGCGTACAAAGGCTCTCATCAAAAAGGAATACGACGCCGCCTTTGACCGGTACGACGTGATCCTGGCTCCGGCGGCTCCCCATACCGCTCCCGCCGTGGGAGAAAGCCTGAAAGATCCCATTGCCATGTATCTGGGAGACATTTATACGGTGGCGGTGAACCTGTGCGGTCTTCCCGGGATCTCAGTTCCCTGCGGTACGGACAGCAAAGGCCTTCCCATAGGGATTCAGATGATCGGAAACTGTTTTGAAGAAAAAAAGCTGTTCCGCTGCGCGGCGGCTTTTGAAAGAGCGAGGGGGACGGTGAAGTATGAAACAGTATGAGACAGTGATCGGACTGGAAGTCCATGTGGAACTGGCCACGAAGACGAAGATATTCTGCGGATGTTCCACAGAATTCGGAGGAGCGCCCAATACCCATACCTGTCCGGTATGCACGGGTATGCCGGGGTCACTTCCGGTACTGAACCGTCAGGTGGTGGAGTTCGCCCTGAAGGCCGGTATCGCGGCCAACTGTAAGATAAATCAGACGTGCCGGTTTGACCGTAAGAACTATTTCTATCCGGATAATCCCCAGAACTATCAGATTTCCCAGCTTTATCTGCCGATCTGCCGCGACGGATGGGTGGAGATCGAAACCTCTGCCGGAAAAAAGAAAGTCGGGATCCACGAAATGCACATGGAAGAAGACGCGGGTAAGCTGATCCACGACGAGTGGGAAGACTGCTCTCTTGTGGACTATAACAGAAGCGGAGTCCCTCTTATTGAGATCGTTTCCGAACCGGATATGAGGAGCGCGGAGGAAGTGACGGCGTATCTGGAGAAGCTGCGCCATATGATGCAGTATCTGGGCGTGTCCGACTGTAAACTCCAGGAAGGGTCCATGCGCGCGGACGTAAACCTGTCGGTCCGCGAGGCGGGAAGCGAAACATTCGGAACCAGAACAGAGATGAAAAACCTGAACTCTTTCAAGGCCATCACAAGGGCCATAGAGGGGGAGAGAGAACGCCAGATCGAACTTCTGGAGGCAGGGAAAAATGTGGTGCAGGAAACGCGCCGCTGGGATGATAACAAAGAGTCCTCATACGCCATGCGCTCCAAAGAGGATGCGAAAGATTACCGCTATTTCCCGGATCCGGATCTTCCGCCGGTCCATATTTCAGACGAATGGATCCGCCGGATCAGGGAGGAACAGCCGGAGATGCGGGAAGAGAAAATACCGCGGTATCAGAAGGAGTACGGACTCTCGGAATACGACGCGGAGATCCTCACAGAGTCCAGCCGTCTGGCAAAGCTTTTCGAAGAAACCGCGGCGCTGTGCAAAAACCCCAGAAAAACAGCGAACTGGTTTATGGGGGAAGTGCTGCGTCTTTCCAAAGAAAAACAGATCCTTCCGGAGGATATTTCTTTCTCACCGGGACATCTTGCAGATCTGATCCTTATGGTGGAGAAAAAAGAAATAAGCCCCCAGAACGCCAGGAAGGTTTTTGAAAAAATCTTTGACGGGGATATCGATCCTGTAGTATATATAGAAGAGAAGGGCCTGAAGATCGTAGAAGATAAAGGACTGCTTGAAAGCACTGTAAAAAGGATCCTGGATGAGAATCCGGGACCGCTGGCCGAACTTCTGGGCGGAAAAGAAAAGGTCTTCGGATTTTTCGTGGGAAAAATGATGAAGGAACTGAAGGGAAAGGCCAGTCCTGACGCTGTCCGTGAGGCTCTGAAAAAAGAAACAGAAAGCAGGCGAGACAATTAGTATGACAACAATCAACAAAAATTATCTGAAATTACCGGGAAGCTATCTTTTTTCCAATATAGCGAAGAAGGTGTCCGCATATCAGGAGGCGCATCCACAGGATCAGATCGTGCGTCTCGGAATCGGCGACGTGACCCAGCCTCTGGCGCCGGCAGTGATCGACGCTCTTCATAAGGCTGTCGACGAGATGGCGCGCGGGGAGACTTTTCACGGATACGCCCCGGATCTCGGCTATGAGTTTCTGAGAACCGCTATCGCGAAAAACGATTATGCCGACAGAGGCTGCGCTATCTCCGCTGACGAGATCTTTGTGTCCGACGGAGCCAAAAGTGATTCCGGAAATATCCAGGAGATTTTCGGCGTTGACAATAAAGTAGCTGTCTGCGACCCGGTTTATCCGGTATATGTGGATACCAACGTTATGGCGGGACGCACCGGCGAATATAACAGAGACAGGGAGAACTTCGACGGGGTAATCTATATGCCATGCCTGGAAGAGAACGGTTTCCTTCCGGAACTTCCGAAAGAGACGCCGGACCTTATCTATCTGTGTTTCCCCAACAATCCCAGCGGAGCCGCCATCACGAAGGAGAGGCTTCAGGAGTGGGTGGATTACGCCAATAAAACAGGCGCTGTGATCATCTATGACGCCGCTTATGAGGCCTATATCACAGAAGAGGGCATTCCCCACAGCATCTATGAATGCGACGGGGCGCGCACCTGCGCCATCGAGATCCGCAGCTTCTCCAAAAACGCGGGATTTACCGGCGTGCGTCTTGGTTTTACCGTAGTTCCGAAGGATCTTGTGCGGGAGGGAGTCCGTCTGCATGATCTCTGGGCGAGACGCCATGGGACCAAGTTTAACGGAGCGCCTTATATTGTGCAGAAGGCCGGCGAGGCGGTTTATTCTCCGGAAGGCAAGGCACAGTTAAAAGAACAGGTCGCCTATTATATGCGCAACGCCCACTATATCTACAACGGGCTGAAGGACGCCGGATATTCGGTATCCGGAGGAGTGAACGCTCCCTATATCTGGCTGAAAACGCCCCGGGGAATGACATCCTGGGAATTCTTTGATCATCTTCTGGAGAAAGCTCATGTAGTGGGAACTCCGGGTTCCGGGTTCGGCGCCGCCGGAGAAGGATATTTCCGCCTCACTGCTTTCGGCTCCTACGAGAATACACAGGAAGCCATCCGCAGGATCCAGGCGCTTTAAGTAAATAGAAAAAGTCCGCTGCATCC
>CALWGI010000189.1 GCA_944380045.1 uncultured Blautia sp. | reverse complement strand
GCGCGAAATTGATATCCGCCAGATGGAACTCCTCCCGGATCTCTTCGGGAAGGTATTCCTTCCTGAGAGAAAGATCAGAGAGGGCCTGGCGGACAAGTCTGGACATCATTTTGTTGGTAAGCCCCGCCGTCAGCCGGTAAATGGGCTGCATGCTGTGAAGCACTTCGCTGTAGGCCGCGGGAGTGAAAATTTCCGGATGTTCCAGTTCCAGCGCCCCTCTTTTTCTTACGATCCTGCCCCGGAAAACAAAAACGCTGCCCTTTTTCAGCGTACTTCTCAGATAAGGCGCGTTAAACCATACCGCGTTCAGCCGCCCGCTGCCGTCGTTCAGCGTAACGGAGATCACCTTGAGATTTCTCACCGTATTCACATAAACGCCGGAGCTTACTGCAGCGGAGACGGCTTTCACCGTCCCCTCCTCTAAGTCTGCAATATTCTCCGGCTTTTCATAGATATCATAATTCCTGGGATAATACCGGAGAAGGCCCTCCACGTCGGCTATGCCGGCCTTGTGAAGGAGCTTTTCCGTTTTTTCTCCCACACCCTTCAGGGTTCTTAAGTTTCTGCTCATTTTCCTACTCTACAGAAATAATGTAATAATAGATCGGCTGTCCGCCTCTGCTGAGTTCCACTTCGCAGTCGGGATATTTCTCCTCGATGGAGGCTGCGAGAGCCTCTGCGTCCTCTTCCGCGGTATCAGCGCCGTAATAGATACTGATCACTTCCGCTTCGTCTGTCATCATGGCGTCTACCGTAGAGACCGCGACTTCCTCCCGTCCGCTTCCGACGGCAAGGATTCCGCTGTCCCCGATGCCCATGATATCGCCCTCGTGGATCTCCTTGTCGTCGATCCTGGTATCACGCACCGCGTATGTGATCTGTCCTGTCTGGACCTTGGAGATCGCTTCAAGCATAACCTCCTGGTTTTCCTTTGAGGATTTCTCCGGAACATAGCTGATCATTGCGGTAATACCCTGGGGAACCGTCTTCGTGGGGATAACGATGATCTCTTTATCCTCCGTGAGGTCTCTGGCCTGGTTGGCCGCAAGGACAATGTTCTTGTTGTTCGGGAAAATATAAATGGTTTTCGCCCGGACTTTGGCGATGGCGTTCAGCATATCCTCCGTGCTGGGATTCATGGTCTGTCCGCCCTCGATCAGATAGTCCGCGCCAAGTTCCTTGAAGATCTCCGTAAGGCCCTGGCCTGCGGATACCGCGATAAAGCCGGCTTCCTTCTCCGGAAGCTCCGCTTCTGCAGCCGCGTCCTGCTCCGCCTGTTCTTTCGCAAGCTTCTCGGCGTCTTTGATCAGTTTCTCCTGGTGCTCTTCGCGCATATTATCGATCTTCATCCGGGAAAGAGCGCCGTATGTGAGAGCCCGTTCAATGGCCTGGCCGGGATGGTTGGTGTGAACGTGCACTTTCACGATCTCATCATCCGCAACCAGAACGATGGAATCGCCGATGGATGTAAGGAATTCTTTAAAGCTGTGCTCTTCCTCTTCCGGCATCTCATGATCCAGAAGGATGATGAACTCGGTGCAGTAGCCGAACTTGATATCGGCTTCCGCCTGCGGGGTGATCTTCGTGACAGAAGAAACGCCGCCGGTCCTCTCAAAATCGGAATAATCCACTTCTTTGCCGAGATAGCCGTCGATGGCGCCTCTTAAAACTTCTATAAGACCCTGGCCGCCGGAATCCACCACGCCCGCTTCCTTAAGAACGGGAAGCATCTCCGGAGTACGGGCAAGCGTCTCCTCCGCATGCGCGAAAACAGTTTCAAAAAACGGAAGCAGATCGTCTGTCTCCCCTGCGATCTCACAGGCTTTGGCAGCCGCCTCTTTCGCCACGGTGAGGATCGTGCCTTCCTTCGGTTTCATAACGGCCTTGTAAGCCGTCTCCACAGCCTTCTCCATCGCCGCCGCTATGGCCGGCGCGTCAAGCTCTGCTGATTTCCTGACGCTTCTTGTGAAACCTCTTAAAAGCTGGGAAAGAATAACGCCGGAATTTCCTCTGGCGCCTCTGAGGGAACCGGAAGAAATCGCCTTGGCAAGAGTCTCCATGTCCGGATCCGCAAGGGCTGTCACCTCTGAAGCCGCGGACATGATCGTCATTGTCATATTGGTTCCTGTATCGCCGTCCGGCACAGGAAATACGTTCAGTTCATTGATCCATTCTTTTTTCGCTTCCAGATTCTTGGCTCCGGCAAGAAACATCCTGGAAAGTATTCTGGCATCTATGGTATTCGTACTCACCACAAGTTCCTCCTCTACATACTCAGTCTATGGCACGGACGCCTTCCACACAGATGTTGATCTTCTCGATCTCCATACCGGTAAAAGCCTCTACCTTGTATTTTACATTGCTTACAAGATTATCTGCGATCGTGCTGATATTGACGCCGTATGCAACGATAACGTGAAAATTCAGCCGGATTTTATTCTCTTCGGTGATCGTCACGCTGATGCCGTGTTTCAGGCTGTCCCGGCGGAGAAGCTTCACAAGTCCGTCCTTCATGCTGACAGCCGCCATACCGACGATACCAAAACATTCTACTGCAACACTGCCTGCATAAGTGGCAATGACATCAGTATCAATGACAATCTTTCCAAGTCCGGAATCTATATGTCCATTCATACAGGTACCTCCAAAATTTTTATATATGTATGTATTATAACCTCTTTTTAATAAAAAAGGAATATTATTTTTACATTTTTCCTTTTTTTGCTTGCAAAAGCAAAATTCTTCTGTTACAATAAAACCTGTTGAAAAAAAGCGTCAAGGAGGTGCTATCATGGCTAAGTGCGCAATTTGCGAAAAAGGTGCTCATTTCGGAAATAATGTAAGTCATTCCCATAGAAGATCAAATAAAATGTGGAAATCCAATGTAAAGTCTGTTAAGGTTAAGACAGCTAACGGCGGTGCCAAGAAGATGTATGTCTGCACTTCTTGTCTGAGATCCGGCAAAGTAGAAAGAGCATAATCTAAAGAGATATCCCCCACGCAGGTGCGAGGGGGAATTTTTTTTGCTGTTTATTTAATTCCGGGTCAGACATAATAACGAAACTGACGGATCAGATAATCCACGTCGCGGTCGTTCAGTCCC
>CALWGI010000188.1 GCA_944380045.1 uncultured Blautia sp. | reverse complement strand
CATATGCCGGTTTTTGATTTTAATAATACTCCGGAAAAGGGAAAACATCCGGAGTGTACATATACTACTTTCCATTCCGAGGAGGGAGAAGCCACTCCCGACAGACCGATCCTCTATCTGGACAACAGTAAACGCCAGTGGCAGCATCATTCCTGCGGCATCTTTACCAATCCCGTCCACCGGACTTCTTTTGAGTTCAAAGAAGAGCAGCAGGGGGAGGTCAGCGCGGACATCCTGAAGATCGACGCGCGTTTTGTCAGCCTGATCCGCTGGCTGGGCGAGAACCGTATCCGTGTACGTCTTTCCGGCGAGAACCGGGAAGAGGGATACGCAGTGTACAGGATCCGTGAGACGGCTTTCGGAGGAGGAACGAAGCTCTCCGCGGAGGACGGCTTCCTCCAGTTTATGATCGCCAGACTTCTTTCCAGCAGCGCCCCGGAAGATCTGCCGGATAGTGAGGAAGAGGAAGAATCCGGCGACGAGATGAAACTCACCAGTATCCAGAGTATTACGGATTTCATGACCTGCGCGGGAAGAACTCTTCCCGACAATATCCGTCTCTGGGCCAGAAGGAATCTGGCTGTGGCCCGTTCTCACGAAGTATCTCAGGAAGAACGCCGCCATGCGCAGCGGGCGCTCTCTATTATGATGAATATCCAGTGGAAGAGCAATTACTTTGAATCCATAGATCCTGTGGAAGCGAGAAGAATCCTGGACGAGGAACTGTACGGGATGGAGCGTGTGAAGCAGAGGATCATCGAGACGATCATCCAGATCAACCGGACTCATACGCTTCCCGCTTACGGGCTGCTTCTGGTGGGACCGGCGGGTACAGGGAAATCCCAGATCGCCTATGCGGTAGCCCGGATCCTTCGTCTGCCCTGGACCACCCTGGATATGAGCTCCATTAACGATCCGGAGCAGCTGACTGGAAGTTCCCGCGTCTACGCCAACGCAAAGCCGGGGATCATAATGGAAGCTTTCGCGGCGGCGGGAGAGTCCAATCTGGTGTTTATCATCAACGAGCTGGACAAAGCGTCCGCAGGCAAGGGCAACGGAAATCCCGCGGATGTTCTGCTGACGCTTCTGGATAATCTGGGATTCACAGACAACTATATGGAATGCATGGTGCCTACCGTGGGCGTGTATCCCATTGCAACGGCCAATGACAAGAGCCAGATCAGCGCTCCTCTGATGTCCCGTTTTGCCGTGGTGGATATCCCTGATTATACGCCGGAGGAGAAGAAGGTGATCTTTTCCAGATTCGCCCTTCCAAAAGTTCTGAAAAGAATGAGCCTGAAAGAGAGCGAATGTATCGTCAGCGACGAGGCTTTGGATGCGGTGATCCGTAAATATGCGGACACTACAGGAATCCGTGATCTTGAGCAGGCAGCGGAGCACATTGCGGCCAACGCCCTGTACAGAATCGAGGTCGATCATGTTTCCAGCGTGACCTTCGACGCGGAAATGGTACGGGAGCTTCTTGACTGACAGAAGGAACCGTCGGCTGAAGACAGCCGGATAAATTATAAAAAATCAATTGCAGTATCAGACAAAATCTGCTATACTTGCCTCAGCGCGCCGGGAAAATCCCGGTGCGTGGAAGGCAAAAAATATTGTTTAACTGAAAACAACAGGCAGCTGTGCGGAACAGCTGCGGAACTGGTTCGAGACCCTCCCAGTATAAAAAACTAGGCAAACAGGTATCTTCTGATGAATGATGCCTTTTTCTGCGGAGGTGTTTCCGCGGAAAAGGCGGAACAGTCAGGAGGTTTTTTTATGCGTAAAATTATAATCGACTGTGATCCGGGGATCGACGATTCTCTTGCCCTGATGCTGGCTCTGTCCTCTCCTGAGCTGGATATTATGGGGATCACCACGGTTTCCGGCAACGTTCCGGCGGATATGGGGGCCCGGAACGCCCGGAAGGTATTGAAACATATGGGGCGCATGGATATCCCCGTATACATTGGCGAGCAGGTGCCGTTGAAATGTCCTTATATAGACGCTATGGACACCCATGGCCAGGATGGAATGGGAGAGAGTTTCCTTCCGGAAGTGCCGGGAGATTTTCCAAAGAAGAGCGCGGTGGAATTCCTGGAAGAGACTCTGGAAAAAGAAAAGATTTCCATCATAGCCCTGGGCCCCATGACGAATCTTGCGAAAATATTTTCCATGCGGCCAAAGCTGATTGAGCAGGTAGAGGAACTGGTCTCCATGGGCGGGAATTTCCGAAGCCATGGAAACTGTTCTCCGGTGGCGGAATATAACTACTGGTGCGACCCGGACGCCGCCGCCATCTGTTACGATCTTTTCGGAAAGGCCGGGAAAAAGATTGAAATGGTCGGGCTGGACGTGACGAGAAAGATCGTGCTGACCCCCAATATTCTGGAATACGTCTGCCGTCTTGATCCGGAGAACGGAGGATTTATCCGCAGGATCACCGGATTTTATATGGATTTTCACTGGGAATACGAAAAAATCATCGGCTGCGTGATCAATGATCCTCTTGCGGTGGCGTATTATATTGACCGCTCCCTGTGCGGCGGATTCGACAGTTATACGGCGGTTGCCACTGACGGGATCTGCAGGGGCCAGACGGTAGTGGATTCCATGGATTTCTGGAAGAAAGAGCCTAACAGCCATGTGCTGACAGAAACAGATACAGAAAGATTTATGAGGTTTTTCTTTTCCAGAGTGCTGAAAAAGAAGGACGGAAGCGAATGGGAGGCAGAAGAACTGACACTTCTGAGCTGCCTGTAGAGAAATATCTTTTATTGAAGCGGGCATATTTTAATGGAGAAATAACGATGACAAAAAGAAAGATCAATACCTGGCAGATCTGTCTTGTGGCGCTGGCGGTAGGAATCAACATCGTGGGCGGACAGATCGCGCTTTTTCTGAAACTGCCTGTGTATCTGGACAGTATCGGCACAATCCTTACCGGGGCGCTTGCGGGCCCCTGGCTGGGGATGATCCCCAATCTTATCAGCGGCATTTTCATGGGGATGACTGTGGATATCTATTCTCTGTATTTCGCCCCGGTGGGGATGATCACCGGATTTGTCAGCGGATGGATATTCCGGAAGATGTCTGTAAAAAAGGCGTGGATCCTTCC
>CALWGI010000187.1 GCA_944380045.1 uncultured Blautia sp. | reverse complement strand
AAATTTTCCAGGAAATATTTTCCCGGCAGTGCCGAAAATCCTCTCTGAAGCTCAGCATGAGAACGGGTAGCATTGACGATCAGGATGTAGAAGAAAAACAGGCACAAAAATGAAAGTGCAATAAGAATCACATGGACAAAAATGCTCCATGCTCTCTGTGCTGCTTTTGATTTCATAACTTATCTCCTCCTTCTCGCTTCTTTTGCTTTTCTCTTTGCAGCAGCTTTCGATCCGTCCGGGTCTGAATCATTGGTCATCCTATATACAATAAAGCACAAAATACCGCTGATAATAAACAGGTATACAGACAGGGCACCTGCCATACCATAGTTTTTGCTCTTTAAGTGGCTGTTCAGGAACATGATCAATGTCATAGATGTTCTGTCCGGATTACCCTGTCCGTTAGTCAGGATCTGAGGTACATCAAACATCTGCAGACCGCCGATAATGGAAGTGATCAATGTGTAAGCCAGGATCGGCCTGATCAGAGGCAGAGTGATATAGAAAAATCTTTTCAGACCGCCGCAGCCATCCAGTTCTGAGGCTTCAAAAATATCCGGACTGATTCCCATGATAGCCGCCATAAGCATAATGGTGGTATTTCCGAACCACATAAGGAAGTTCATCAATCCGATCAAAGATCTGGTCCCGAAAACCGATCCCATAAAATCAATAGGTTCTTTGATCCATCCCAATGAAGTTAAAATAGAATTGATGGGTCCGTTAGTGGAAAACATGGCAAAGAACAGCATGGCAAAAGCTGAGGCCATGATCAGGTTGGGAAGGTAAATAATTACCTTAAAGGCCTGTTTTCCATGGATTTTCAGACGGATATCTGTAAACCAGCTGGCAAGAAGAAGGGCAATAACGATCTGGGGAATAAATCCGATCACCCACAGGATCAAGGTATTTCCTCCATATTTAAACATATCAGATTTCAGAAGGCTGATATAATTCTCCAGGCCTATGAAATTCGGCCCCACTTCTTTGATTCCTGAACGATAGTATTCAAAGAAACTGTACCGGATGGTATCTACCAGCGGAATCAGAGAAAAAATCAAAAAGCAGACGAAAAACGGAAGAATAAAAAGATATCCCCATTTTGCATAGCTGATGCTTTTACTCTTTTTTTTCATAAAACATCGTTCCTTTCTGTCAGAAGGCTGCCGTACCTTCTGTACGGCAGCACTTTACCCTTTATTCCGGCCACTGTATTTCTGTAATATCCGGGTAACGTTCTTTAATTGCAGTTTCAAAGTTTTCTTTTGCTCTCTCGAAGTCAACATTTCCCTGGAAGTAATCGCTGAAAGCATTCTGGATCAGTTCCACACATCCCTGGTCGTAAGCAGAAAGAGGAGCAATCTCAATATTTTCTGCTACCGGCACATAATATTTATAAGCATTCTGTCCTCCAAGGAATTCAGAAGAAAAGTTGGCGTCATCTTCTGCCGCTTCAGACATACCGCTCTTTGTGTTGGTGAAATCCAGATAGTCTTTGGAGATCTGCAGGAGATTATCTTTATCTGCTGAAAGCGCCAGGATAATATCTTTTACATGTTCCGGATTGTCTGTTCCTGTGCAGGCATGGATATAAGAACCGCCCCAGTTATATTCCTGAGGAGGATTGGTAACTGCCCAGGCGCCTGCTTCGCCGTCCCAGTTAGGACTTAAAGTAAAATCAATTCCCCAAGGCGGAAGAAGGAATGCAAAAACTTTAGAAGCGGAACCCATCGCCTTATTCCAGTCGTCATTAAACTGGCCTTTTACCGTCTTATCATAATATCCGGCATCCAGCCATTCCTTGGAGGTTTCCACCCACTCCATGATCTGAGGATCTACTTTAAGAGTTGTTTCACCCTCTGCTACCCAAGGCTGAGAAATACTGTTTCCATAAAGGCGGAAAGTATCTGCATAAGAAGAAAAGGTATAGTAGCCTTTTGCCTTTAATTCTTCAGCCGTAGTCTTCAATGTATCCCAGTCCTTTACTTTCTCTCCTACTGCTGCAGGATCATCTGTGCCAAATACATCTTTGGCAATATCTCTGCGGTATACCAGAAGTCCCGGACAGCACTGCCAGGTGGAACCTCTCTGTACCCCGTCCTGGTCAGAAGCTGTTACTTTTGTAAATTCATATTGATCTGCCAGATCTTTCTCCGGATCGATTCCCAGATCTGTCAGAGGCATAGCCACATCAGCCTCAGCGTCTGTGTACTTATACACATAGTCTGTTTCAGATAAGAAGATGTCCACTTTGTCATCTGCTGCTGCGTCCGCCTGATTCATCAGGGCCTCATCCAGCTTCTGCTGATACACACCGTCCTGGTTTGGGTTTACGATCCAGTGGATTTCCGTTCCATCCTTTAATGTTGTAACGGTTCCGTCTGCGGAAGTCTCTTCTACTTCAGGATAAACTGCCTCTACACGGGTACGGAACTCATCATTCCAGGTATAGATGTTGATAACCTTTCCTTCTTCTGTGCTTCCGGATCCTCCCTGTCCTGAATCAGAAGAACCGCCGCAGCCTGCCAGAGCGCCAGCCGCCATAATGCCTGCTAAAAGCATTGCAACCACTTTCTTTTTCATTATATATAACCTCCTGTTCATAATTCTTTCTGTGAGATGGCCCTCTCATTGAACATGACCAGATTATAGACGCTTTTCATTTTGGGATATATTAAAAATTTCAACAAAATGTCAGATTCATGACCCGTTTTGCAAAAAAACACATTCTATGTCATGATTCTGATATTTTTCTCAGATATCTGATTTTTGTAGAAAATAAATTCCTATATAATTCCCCTAAACAAATCTGAAAAAGGAAGGAGACCGAATATTGAAACCTTTATATTTCATTGATGACAAAGGCACTTTTACTGTACAGCAGCCGGAAAACATCAGTTATCTGTATTTTCCCCTGGCCTCAGAAGCCGGATTAAAAAGTGCCGTTACTCCCAATCTGGGAGGAGACTCCAAAATAGACCAGGATACCTTTCTACTGGAACCGGTAAGTGCGGAAAATCTTCATAATAACCGTTCCGGCCGGAATTTCTGGTTTGCAGTAAAGGATTCCGGCGTTTACTCTGCAGCAGGCGTCTCCAGCGAACAGGAGAGCCGGAAAT
>CALWGI010000186.1 GCA_944380045.1 uncultured Blautia sp. | reverse complement strand
TTTTCCGAAAATCCCTGAAATATTCTTGACCCTGCAACAGTTACAGAGTTTATACTTTCATACAGAACTGATATTTTAACAGGAGTAGAAACTTATCATGGAAAAAAATCTCACCACCGGCAGCGTGTTCAAAAACATCCTGTTTTTTTCCCTGCCCTATCTTCTTTCTTATTTTCTGCAGACTCTTTACGGAATGGCTGATCTGTTTATCATCGGCCAGTTTGAGGGTGTCGCCAGTACAACGGCCGTTTCCATCGGCTCCCAGGTAATGCATATGCTCACGGTCATGATCGTTGGGCTTGCCATGGGATCCACGGTTTCCATCGGTCAGGCTGTGGGCGCCGGCGACAGAAGAAAAGCCGCTTCCGGTATCGGCAATACGGTCACGCTGTTTATGTGCCTGTCTGTGGTGCTTACCGTGGCGCTTCTTATTTTTGTCCGGCCTGTTGTAAATATAATGTCCACGCCGGAGGCCGCGGTATCGGGAACCATAGAATATCTGACCATCTGTTTTATCGGCATCCCTTTTATCACGGCGTATAATATCATCAGCTCCATTTTCCGCGGGCTGGGCGACAGCAAAAGCCCCATGTACTTTATCGCCGTTGCCTGTGTCTCCAATATCGCTCTGGATTATCTCTTTATGGGCGCCCTGCATCTGGGACCTTCCGGCGCCGCCCTTGGGACCACTCTTTCCCAGGCGGTCAGCGTGATCATTGCACTCGTTGTCATCCGCAGACACAGCAGTACTCTTGCCGTAAAAAAATCCGACTTCCGTCCGGCGCGGCCGGTTATGGCGAAACTGCTCCGGATCGGCGTTCCCATTGCCATGCAGGACGGGCTGATCCAGATCGCGTTTATCATCATCACCGTCATCGCCAACCGCCGGGGCCTGAACGACGCCGCGGCTGTGGGGATCGTGGAAAAGATCATCAGTTTCCTGTTTCTGGTCCCCTCTTCCATGCTGTCGACGGTATCTGCTCTGGGCGCGCAGAATATCGGGGCAGGCAAACCGGAAAGGGCGAGGCTTACGCTTCGCTACGCCGCCTGTATCGCCATCTGTTTCGGCGCCTGTATGGTGATCCTGATGCAGTTTGCCGCGGAACCTGTGGTATCTCTGTTTACAGACAGTACGCAGTCTGACGGCGCGGAGGTGATCCGCCTGGGCGGCCAGTATATGCGGGGATATGTATGGGACTGCATATTCGCAGGCGTCCATTTCAGCTTCAGCGGTTACTTCTGCGCCTGCGGAAGGTCAGGGCTTTCCTTCCTGCATAATATTTCCGCCATTCTTCTGGTCCGCGTGCCCGGCGTTTATCTGACTTCATTATTTTTCCCGGACACCCTGTTCCCAATGGGACTGGCCACCTCCACGGGATCGCTGCTTTCAGTGATCATCTGTGTGATCGCTTATACGGTAATATCATCCAGAACAAAAAAATCCGGGTAAAAATCAACTTTTACCCGGATAATCTTATCTTTTCGGAAACCATGGAATACACCGGTTCACTCTGCGGCAGTATTCCAGATATTTCTGCCCATACAGGGCTCTGAGCCATTTTTCTTCTGTGGCACGCAGCAATACGGTCAGATAGAGCCAGTACAGAAACGGGAGTATTATCAGGAACCAATTAAAGGCCCAGAGAAGGACTCCGGTATTAACCAGCAGATGACCGCTTAATATAGGATTTCTCACCAGTCCGTAGATTCCTGTCGTCACAAGTCTGTTTGCCTGGATATTGTCACTGATATGACACTGAAAATTTGCCAGCGCCCACAAAAGGATTCCCAGAAGGATCAATATCCCGCCGGCAACACCAAAAGGCAGGCGTAACGCCGGAATGTTGCCGCGATTAATCATACCTGTGTATTTCAGGATCAAAGCCGCGGCCGTCAGTGGAATGATCACACATACATATGCCGGTCCGGCTCCCAGAAGGGGAAGATGTTTTTTCATAAAGTCTCCACCCGCCGGTCAAAGGCCCTGTTTCTCCAGAGCGTAAAGGGCCGCCCCCGCAGCGCCTACGATCTCCGGTTCTTCACAGATATAAAGTTTGGCGCCGATTTTTTCCTCAACGGCCCTCACCACGCCAGGATTCTTGGCTACGCCTCCGGTCATCATAAAGCCCGGCTCCATGCCAACTCTTCGCATCAGACCGAAGGCCTTATTGGAAATGGCATGACATACGCCGTCGGCGATATCCGCCTTTTCTTTGTTATTTGCGATCAGGGAGATTACCTCCGACTCCGCGAACACAGAGCACATACTGGTGATCTCGATCTTTTCTTTTGAGGTGAGAGCGATGGCTCCCAGCTCGTCCAGGCTCACTTCCAGGGTCCTGGCGATCATTTCCAGGAACCGGCCGGTTCCCGCGGCACATTTATCATTCATGACAAAATCCGTCACTTCTCCGTTTTCGTTCAGATGGATCGCTTTGCTGTCCTGTCCGCCGATGTCCAGGATCGTCCTCACATCCGGGTTAAAATAATGCGCGCCTTTTCCATGGCAGCTGATCTCCGTCACATTCTCATCCGCGAAGGTGATGCTTACACGCCCGTATCCGGTGGATACGATCCAGGAAATATCTTCCTGTTTCAGTCCTGCTTTTTCAAGCACGTCGCTTAACGCCTTCTCCGCGCTCACTCCGGACTTCGCCCCGGTACGGACCACGGAAAAAGCTCTGATCTTTCTGTCCTGATCCATGATGACCGCGTTGGTGGATGTGGAGCCGCTGTCTATTCCCATTACATACATTGTTCCGTCTTCTCTCCTTTTCTTTTCACGACCGGGATTTTCCGGAGAAAGAGATTCCAGAAAAGCCTCGATCCTTGTACGCACCTGTCCCTCGCTCTGTCTTGTATAATCCGTTTCCAGAAGAAGCATGGGACGGTCCAGCCAGCTTTTCAGCCAGGCATATTCATAGGCATAATTATCGCAGAACTGAACGGTATGGTAGATCACTCCGTCCACACTGCCTGCGAAACGGCGGATCAGCTCGTCGCGGTTGGACGCCTGCTCCATTCTCATGCAGGGAAACTGACTCAGAAGTCCCCGGGCATAGCCTTCCAGCACATTTTCTTCTTCCACAATGATCTTTCTGCCAAGGCCCGTGCAGGTCAGGTCAAA
>CALWGI010000185.1 GCA_944380045.1 uncultured Blautia sp. | reverse complement strand
AGAAAAATCCTCAGAAACAAATTTCCCGCCGCTTTCTGTAAAATACACATTAACAGGAGGTACGAATATGAACAACAAAACAATCGCGGAAATGATCTGCATACTTGACAAAAGCGGGTCTATGTATGGAAAAGAACAGGATACGATCGAAAGCTACAACCGGATGCTGGCGGAACTGAAAAAACTGCCGGGAGAGGCCTACATCACCACCGCTCTTTTCAGCGAACACTGCCGTCTCCTTTATCACCATATGCCGGTTCAAAACGCGAAGGATCTGACGGAGAAAGATTACTATACAGAAGGCGACACCGCTCTTTTCGACGCCATAGGCGAAATGCTTACTATGCCCGGCACCGCCGCTTCCGAAGACAAAACGGCACCTGTTTCCGGAATTCTTGTGTTCATCATCACCGACGGAATGGAAAACGCCAGCAGGCATTATGATCTGCAGGACGTGCGGAATCTGATCCTGGAAAAACAGGCCGCCGGCTGGGAAATCCTTTTCTTCGGCACGGATATGGATATTCTGGAACTGGCGCAGAAAACGGGGATCAAAAAAGAAAACACTTTTCAGTATTCGCCGGATACCTTAGGGATCCGCTCCGGATATCTGACAGCAGAAAAACGGTTTTCACAGCTGCACAGCCAGATAAAATAAACCAAAAACAAATTTTCCAAGCCTGCTGCTACAATATAATCATAGACAGAACAACCTGATACAGAAGCTAACCGACATCAAATAACTACCAGCAAATAGTAAAAAAGGAAAACACGAAAGGAAGGAACAAATATGAAATCAGAATTCGCAAAAATCACAATGGCGGCAATTATCGGAATCGGCATCCTCGCAGCACAGGGCTGCGGCTCAACCTCCATCGAGGGAAGCTGGAGCGTTACAAAAGTCCAGATGGACGGCATGAATAAACCGGAAAAAATAGAAAAAGCGGTAAGGGAACTGGCTCAGAATTACGAAGGCGAAGTTTCCGAGGAAGAAATTCAACAGGGCGTAGACATGCTTTCCGGCATCGGACTTACCTTCTATGAAAACGGCAGCATGTCCATGAGCCAGAGCGCATACGGCATGAACGTAAACGGAACCTGGACAGAAGCGGGCGACAATGTATATGCGATCCAGACTCCTGTGGAAAATGTAGACGTTACTCTGGACGGCAAAGAACTGATCATGGAAGATGTTTCCTCCGGAAATATCTGCGTATTTGAAAAGAATTGATTACAGAAAGGCGGAAGAGATCATGATGAAAAAGACAGGAAAAAAATTATTATTAACAGCATTTCTCGCGGCAATGCTCCCCACAACTGTATTTGCAGGCAGCGGCGATATCCTTCCAGACAGCGGTACAGAACTGATCTCCCAGGAAACAGCAGACGCTCTTTCCGACTGGGATCTCCGGGCCGCAAGATACGTGAACACAGGCAGACACAGACAGGAAGTATACTCCCAGGATATGAAGGATTACTTTGAAAGCACAGGCTGGTATCAGCCTTCCGATTCCTACGACATATCCAGCCTTTCCGATACGGAGAAGACAAATATCCAGACACTTTATAATGAGGAGCTTGAACGCAAACAGCAGACCGCAAGAGAGCAGTTTGAAGAAAACCAGCGTATCTCCGCTTCCAGCGACGTACAGGTCATGTCCTCCTCCTTTGTATATATGGACAGTCCCTATGCCTATGAGGATCTTGTGGGAACCTGGGTATACGATGTGGATCCCACTTACCCGCATGTGCTGGAAATCCGGGAAGAAGGCGGACTCTTCTACTATGAATATTATTCCATAGCTCCCGGCAACGACTCCGGTATCGGCTTTGCAAACACCTATACCAAATGGGGAAGATTTCATGGACTGGCGGAGCTGAACACGGAAACCGGATATCTCACCTGCTACAACGATGATACAAAGGATTCCGGAATTTTTGAAAGCTATGTTTACGACGTAATGTCCGATACCTTTGTAGAGGCCACCAACGACCAGTACCGGAAATCTTTTTCCAAAAATGATGAATTTGAATATGTGCTGTAACTGAAAATCAGGCTTCTCACCCTTGTTTTATATATAACAGTTGTTGAATGGCATGTCAAGAGCAGGCGGTTTTCCGCCCGTCTTATTCGCCTGTTTATTCGTTACTCTGGGAGGCATCCTTCGTACATAATACTCAGTTCACCATACACCTGTGCCCAGTTGCGGATCGTACTGGTCCATTTCTTCGTAGATTCAAATGTGGCAAGATACAGTGCCTTTAATAGAGCTGTATCGCTTGGAAATACGCTTCTCTGGCGATTCAGTTTCCGGTAGGTAGAATTCAGGGATTCAATAGCATTTGTAGTATAAATCACCGTTCTGACCGTCGTTGAAAATTTAAAGATCGGCGAGATTGCGTCCCAGTTATCCTTCCAGCGCTTCATGGAATTCGGATATTTCGGTGTCCATTTTTCTGTTACACGCTCTAAGGCTGCCAGAGCTTTCTTTTCATCTGTGGCCTGATAAATGGTTTTCAGATCCGTAGCGAAGGCTTTTCTGTCTTTATCCGGGACATATTTCAACGTGTTTCTTACCTGGTGTACAATACAGCGCTGGTATTCCGTCTTTGGAAAAGCTGCTGCGATCGCTTCTTTGATTCCGGTTAAACCATCGGCACAGATGATTAATACATCTTTGACACCACGATTTTTCAGTTCATTCATAACGGAAAGCCAGTATTTTGCGCTTTCGTTATCGCCAACACTGATGGTTAAAACTTCTTTTTTTCCTTCCGTGTTGATTCCCAGAATCACGTAAGCAGCAAGCTTTCGGATCACGCCATTATCCCTTACAGAATAATGGATTGCATCAATGTAGAGAATGGGATAGACCTCGTCCAGTGGCCGGTTCTGCCAGTCTTCGATCTGTGGCAGGATCTTATCAGTCACATCAGAAATAAAGCTTTCAGAAGTTTCAAAGCCATAAATATCTTCGATGGTTTCGGAAATCTGCCGGGTAGTCATTCCTTTGGCATACATGGAAATGATCTTCTGATCAATATCGGAAATATCTTTCTGCCGTTTTTTCACAACCTGTGGTTCAAACGTTGATTTGCGATCCTGTGGCACTTCGATTTCCATCGAGCCATACCGGCTGTTGACCTGTTTCCACTTATAACCATTGCGATAACTCTGGATGGAAAAGAACTTATTATGAAGGATTACTCCGGCAACTATATTT
>CALWGI010000184.1 GCA_944380045.1 uncultured Blautia sp. | reverse complement strand
CATCGGACAGATCCGACCGGAACGTATATCCCAGCCGGTCGAACCCTTTCATTTCCTCCGGGGAACCGATCCGGTTCTCCGCCATGAACCGCACCATCTCGCCTCTGGCCATCTTCGCGTACACGCCTTTCTGGACGATCTTCTCACCGCTGAATTCGCCAAAGATGCAGGTGATATAAACATCCTCCAGCTGCAGATACTTCTCGATACACCTGGAATATTCTTTTGACGCGAGGTTGATAATGACCCTGCTGTCATCAAGGACTTCCCGGTACAGCCTGTCCCCCCAGTAATCATACAGATCCTTTGCCCCGGCGATCTTTGCCTTTGCCTGCATCTCCAGACGGTACGGCGTTACGCCGTCCATCGGCCTCACCACGCCGTAGAACGCAGACAGGATGCGCAGATGCTCCTGCACATAAGCAAACTGGCCGTTCTCGAATACCGACGGCGCCATATACTGATAGGCAATGCCCTCATAAGACAGGATGGCCGGCGTCAACTGATGGTACAGATCCATTTGCTGCACCCTGTCGTAATTCTGTTCTGCGATCCGGTCATTGCATGCCCACAGCTTCTTTGCTTCCCCGTAAGACAGTCCCTGCAGGAAGTGGACGATCTCTTCTGTCTGCTCCATAAAAGCCGGCAATCCGCAGGGCGCCAGATCATCGGTATTTACATTCATCTTCTTTGCCGGTGATAATATGATCCTCATTACAGTGACTCCAGCATCTGCTTCGGATTCTCTGCGGCTTTTACCTTATCCATGGCCTTAACGATCACGCCGTCCTCATCGATCAGATACGTTGTGCGGACTACGCCCATGGATACTTTGCCATAATTTTTCTTCTCCTTCCAGACGTCGTATGCCTGGATCACTTCCTTCTCCGGATCGGAGAGCAGGGTAAACGGCAGTCCGTACTTCGTCTCAAAATTCTTGTGAGACTTCACAGAATCCTTGCTGACGCCCAGGACCACAGCGCCTTTCTCCATAAACTGCGGGTACAGCTCCGCAAAACCGCACGCCTGCTTCGTGCATCCGGGGGTGCTGTCTTTCGGATAGAAATACAGGATGACCTTCTTCCCCCTGTACTCCTCCAGTGTGTGCATATCTCCGTTCTGGTCCGGCAGAGAAAATGCCGGGGCTTTCGTTCCAGTTTCTAACATAGTTTGACTCCTTTCCTGCTAATAAAAGTTTTTTAGTTATTTTTAAATTTATATTTTCCTTTTCCGTGACCGGATACCGGTTCAATAATATCTGTCCGAACCAGTTTTGAAAGAAGCTTGGAAGCACCTGATTCTTTCAGCCCAAGAAGTTCCATAACTGCACTTCTTCCAAACACTTCATTAAAGCCATACTTCTCAAAGAGTCTGTGGATATGAACTGTCGTTTTTACTGAAAAATCGCTGCTCTTTTCGGAAAGTACACTTTCAATGTCCACTTTCTTGTCCCGAATGTCCACTTTTGGATCTCCAATGTACACTTTTTCTTCTTTCAAAAGTCCGCTTATATGAAGATTTCGATTATGAAGCTCATTTTTTTCGTTCAAAAGCAGATTTCTCAGAAATATTTCAAGATATTCTGTTGTTTCATGGATCCCTTTCTGCAGGTTCGTGTAATTTGCACGAACAAGTGCGTTTCTGAAATACCACGCATTTTCTGCAAAAATATCATTGGTTGCTGAAAAGCCAAGCGTCCTCAGATATTTAATGAAAAACACTGCCGTTGTTCGAGTATTGCCCTCCCCAAAGATATGGATCTGCCATAGCCTTGAAATGAATACCGCAAGATGATGAATAATCTCCCCCATTGAAAGGCCCTTATAACTGAAATCTTTTTCCTGAGAGAAATCGTAGTCAAGTGTTTCCCGGAGGTTTGAAGCACTGCCGTACACAACCGTTGCCCCGTCAAGCACCCATTCTTTCTTTGTAATGTTATAATCTCTGATCTTTCCGGCATGACTATAAATCCCCTGAAAAAGTTTGCGGTGGATAGAAATATACTCATTCGGAGAAAATGAGAACGCTGTCTCAGAGAGTATTTCTGCAATACGGGATGAAACCTTATCCGCTTCTTCGGTCCGCTCATCATCCGGCAAATGCACGGGCCTTTCTTCATAGTAGCTGTCAATAAGATCCTGCGCCTCTTTCATCGTAATTCTGCCTTCAATATTCTGAATGGCAGTATCAATCAAATATTCAGATGGCTTGAGTCCGTCCACTGCCTGAAGGCCGATCGCAGTACTCCATGCATAGCCCTTATAAGCTTTATCTGGTTCAGACTCCCTCAGATATTCCCTGAACGGATCTTTTTCCATATCAACTACCTCGCTTCATAATTTTATAATTATTATATGCGAATCCACTCCCCTTTTCAAATTATTTCCCATGGATGCAACCTTTTACATATAATTCTTGTATATAAAGTAAGTTGCGTTTGACGTCTTAGAAGAAAATCATATCTTCAATGACGAAACCGATGATATGTTTTCTTCAGACAAAACCAGTAAAGATGTTACAGGTATGATCCACGACCAGAAGATCATCAGAAAAAGGCGTTTTGCTGTCAGGAGCGTCCTGCTGGCTGCAGCTCTTGCGGCAATGGCTTCCATGCTCGCTATTGCCCATGACTACGGCGCGGCATTAATTGATGACAGCAACCGGCATTTGGTAGGAAAAGAATCCTATATGTCATACACTATAACAAAAGCCGATGAAGAATTACCGCCGGCGGAAGCTCCCTCTGATGAAGTCTGGGAAACGGCGCCTCTCATTAAATCCCATAAAAACGTTGTCATTACTCCAAACACGATCACAGAATTTGCTGTAACCGGTGATTCCGGACGCTATACTACTCCGGAGATCATATTCGGCAACAATGATTTAGTCATTTTTGAGAAGGAAGACGGATCGGGCTGGAAACTGGATAAAGGGGAAACATTGGTTTTTCAGGCACATGAATACAAATCAGAACTTCATCGGGAAAAAGGGCAGTCAATCTACTATTTTTATATCCGTGACGGTGTGATATTAAAAGGGAATGTACTGACTGGTCTAAATCAAACTTTTGAATTAACTGCTGAAAATGCAGGAGAATATTACGTTTGTCTATTAAATACAAGCTCAGATCCCATATCATTAAAGGAAGGCAGCATCGTTATTAAATAGTCTTTCAAAACAACGAAGAGAGTACAGTCACCGGAGCTGGTGATTGTACTCTCCCGGAATAGTAT
>CALWGI010000183.1 GCA_944380045.1 uncultured Blautia sp. | reverse complement strand
GTCCGCACGCTTGTGGAGCGCGCGGATCTCTCAGTAAAACAGGAGATCGAGGCTCTCATTGAAGGAAAGACCATCACTAAACCGATCCATGAAGATATCACCTATGACGACATGGACTCCACACAGGACAATCTGTGGAATTTTCTCTTCTTCACCGGCTATCTGAAGAAGATCAGTGAACAGCAGGACGGCGAGGATATTCTGGTGGAAATGGCGATCCCGAACAGTGAGGTGCGCTATATTTATAAAAACACCGTCCTGCGCTGGTTCGAGGAAAGGACAAAAGATAAAAAATTTTCTCTGCTCTATGAAAGCATTCTGAACGGAAACCGGGAAAAGATGGCTGAGATCCTCTCTGAGAATCTCATGGAAACGATCAGCTTCTATGATTATCAGGAGAGCTATTATCATGGATTTCTCGCAGGAATGCTCAAAAACATCGGGAACTATATCGTCCTGTCGAACCGTGAATCCGGAAACGGACGCCCGGACATCCTGCTGAAGTATCCCAGTGTCAGAGGAAAAGCCGTCATTCTTGAAATCAAGGTGGCACATACTTATCAGGAACTGGAAGGCAAGTGTGACGAGGCGCTCCGGCAGATCGAAGAACAAAAATACGAAGAAGCGCTGAAGCAGGAAGGATACTCGGATATCCTGAAATACGGTGTCGCATTTTACAGAAAGGAATGCATGGTAAAGTAAAGACAGCCGAAAGATGAGGAGCCGCACGATTTATTGATCAGTGCGGCTTCTTCTGATAACTTCCATCTTTTCTGCAATCCAATGTTTGCAGATCACATACGATTTCTCTGCCAACGGTTGTCACGGCAGATTTTTTATTATATAATGAGCTGAGCGTGTTTTCCCGGTATATCAACATCGGCAATATGGGAAACCGCGGAATTTAATGACAGAAAGGCAGATATTATGCGTTATATAAATGAATTGCACGAAGGAGACAGAGTCAGCGGAATTTATCTCTGCAAGCAGAAACAGTCCGCAGTGACCAAGAACGGCAAGCCCTATGACAGCATTATCATCCAGGACAAAACAGGCATGCTGGACGGCAAGATCTGGGATCCCAATTCCCTTGGTATAGATGAATTTGACGCTCTGGATTACATAGAGATCATGGGCGACGTGACAAGCTTCGCGGGAGCCATGCAGGTAAACATCAAGAGAGTCAGAAAAGCCGGGGAAGGCGAGTATGATCCGGCTGATTATCTTCCGGTCAGCGAGAACAGCGCGGACGATATGTATCGTCAGCTTCTGGAAATGATCGGTACGGTAAAGAATCCTTACCTCTTAGCACTTCTTAAGAAACTTTTTGTGGAGGACAATGCGTTTCTGAAATCCTTCCAGGAACACTCGGCAGCCAAGACGGTCCATCACGGATTTATCGGCGGACTGATGGAGCACACTTTAAGCGTCACCAGACTCTGCGACTATATGGCGGCCGCCTATCCTGTCCTGAAAAGGGATCTTCTGATCACCGCTTCTCTCCTTCACGATGTGGGAAAGACAAAGGAGCTTTCCTCCTTCCCGCTGAACGATTATACAGATGAGGGGCAGCTTCTGGGACATATTGTGATCGGAGCCCAGATGGTGCACGATCTGGCAAAAGAGATCCCGGATTTTCCGGAAACACTTGAGAATCAGCTTGTACACTGCATCCTGGCTCATCACGGAGAACTGGAATACGGTTCTCCCAAGAAACCGGCGCTGGCAGAGGCGGTAGCGCTGAACCTGGCGGACAATACCGACGCCCGCATGGAAACACTGACAGAGATTTTTGCCGCGGACAAGGGCAAAAAAGACTGGCTGGGATACAACAGACTTTTTGAATCCAATCTGAGAAGAACAGGAGACGTATAAGGCTCATGGAATATCGCAAGAACGACAGGATTACAGTAGAGATCGTGGACTGCGGAACTGACGGTGAAGGCATCGGCAAGGCTGATGGCTTCACTGTTTTTATAAAGGACGCTGTGATCGGCGACGTGGTGTCCGCGAAAATAATGAAAGCAAAGAAAAACTACGGATATGGGAAGCTGGAGCAGATCGTGAAGCCTTCCCCCTACAGGGTGAAACCGCTGTGCCCCTCCGCCCGGCAGTGCGGCGGCTGCCAGCTTCAGGCTCTGTCCTATGAGCAGCAGCTTGCTTTTAAAGAAAAAAAGATCCGCGGCAGTCTGGAACGGATCGGAGGCTTTACCCACATCCCCATGGAACCCATTATGGGAATGGAAGATCCCTGGCATTACCGCAACAAGGCCCAGTTCCCAGTAGGACGGAACAAAGCTGGAAAACTAGTAACCGGTTTTTACGCAGGGCGCACCCATGTGATCGTGGAGAACCGGGACTGCGCCCTGGGCGTACCGCAGAATAAAGAAATTCTGGACATAGTCCTGGCCCATATGGAGAGATTTCACATTGAACCCTATGATGAGACAACGGGGAAAGGACTGGTACGGCATATTTTTATCCGCTGCGGTTTTTATACCGGCGAACTGATGGTATGCCTTATCATAAACGGGATTTCGATCCCTCATCAGGGAGAACTGATCTCCTCTCTCACCGCAATCCCCGGGATGACCAGCATATCCCTGAACATAAACAAAAAGAGAAGCAACGTGATCCTTGGCGATGAGGTTAAAGTCCTCTGGGGACAGGGTTACATCACAGATAAGATCGGAGACATTTATTATCAGATCTCCCCGCTCTCCTTCTTCCAGGTAAATCCCCGTCAGACGGTGCGTCTGTACTCCAAAGCACTGGAATACGCAGACCTCCACGGCGAAGAAACCGTTTGGGATCTGTACTGCGGAATCGGTACGATTTCTCTCTTCCTGGCGCAGAAGGCGAAGTTCGTCCGGGGCGTGGAAATCGTGCCTCAGGCGATCGAGGACGCCCGCAAGAATGCAAAACTGAACGGGATCACCAATGCGGAATTTTATGTAGGAAAAGCCGAGGAAGTTCTGCCGGAATACTACAGAAAGTACGAAGAGGAACACGGAGAAAAGGCTCACGCGGATGTGATCGTGGTGGATCCGCCGCGGAAAGGCTGCGACGAAGCGCTCCTGGAAACAATCATTAAAATGCAGCCGGAAAAAGTGGTGTACGTAAGCTGCGATCCCGCCACCCTGGCCCGGGATCTTAAGTATCTCTGCGGCAGGGGTTATAACCTTGAGAAAGTCTGCGGAGCAGATATGTTCCCCCAGGGGGTACATGTGGAGACGGTAGTACT
>CALWGI010000182.1 GCA_944380045.1 uncultured Blautia sp. | reverse complement strand
TGTACCCATCCGTGCAGATGGAAGTATTCTGTGGTGGAGGAGACCCGGCCGGGAGAATATATGCCGGTGTTTGAGAACGAGAGGGGAACCTTTATTTTCAACTCCAAGGACCTCTGTATGATAGAGCATATGGACGATCTTCTGAACAGCGGAATCGACAGCCTGAAGATTGAAGGCAGGATGAAGACGGCCCTTTATGTCGCCACCGTGGCCAGAACCTACCGGAAAGCCATTGACGACTATATGGAATCTCCGGAGAAGTACCGGGAGAATATGGACTGGTACCGAGACCAGATCTCCAACTGCACCTATCGTCAGTTTACCACCGGATTTTTCTATGGAAAGCCGGATGAAAACACCCAGATCTATGACAGCAATACCTATGTGAAGGAATATACCTATCTGGGCTATGCGGAGGAAGTGGATGAGAAAGGTCTTGTCCATATCACCCAGAGAAACAAGTTTACAGTTGGAGAAGAGATCGAGATCATGAAGCCGGACGGCAGGAATCTCACGGTAACGGTAAAGGCGATCTATGACGATGAGGGAAACTCTGTGGAGAGCGCGCCTCACCCGCAGCAGAAACTTGCGGTCGATCTGGGCGCTGATGTGGAGAAATACGACCTGCTGAGAAGAGCGGAGATGTAATGTCATCAAAAAAACAGCCCGCAAAAGGCTGCTCAGACTGAAATCAAGGAAGCAGATGTCTGTGACTGGAAAAGCGCAGAAGTTCTGCTTCCTTTTCTGTTATTCTTTTTGAAACGGAAGTTCATCCGGTTCAGGTTCAAAGATTTTCCGCAGCTTCTGAAGCGCGGTTTTTTCGATCCGTGACACATAGGAGCGGCTGATCTTCAGGGTGGAGGCGATTTCGCGCTGTGTCTGTTCCTGCGCGTCTCCGAGACCGTACCGGAGACAGATCACCTGGTATTCTCTGGGGGAGAGGACATCCTGAATGGACGCCATCAGGCGGGCGACGTCCTCCCTGGTGGAATACTCCTCCACAACATCAACGGCCGGACTCTCGATGATGTCCAGAAGACTGATCTCATTTCCCTCTTTATCCGTGCCTATGGGATCATAGAGGGAAACCTCCCGGGATCGTTTTTTCCGCGCCCGGAACATCATCAGAAGTTCGTTGTCGATGCATCTTGCGGCGTATGTGGAAAGCCGGGCCGATTTTGCGGCGTTAAAGGTGGATACCGCTTTGATCAGGCCGATGGTGCCGATGGAAATCAGATCATCCAGTTCCTCGTCGCTTCCCTGATATTTTTTTACGATATGAGCTACGAGACGGAGATTGCGCTCGATCAGAATATTCTTTGCTTCCAAATCACCCCCCTGGTAACGCTGAAGATAGAATTTTTCTTCGGCTGCTGTCAAAGGTTTTGAGAAAGTCTTCAAGTCTGCACCTCAAAGGGGATTTCTTTATAGTCTATGAAAGGGACTTGCTTTTCGTGCTTTTCCCATAAAAAAGGCGACGGATTCGACAAAAAAGGTTCTGTTCTTGACGATGGAAACTCCGGGCATTATACTGAAAATATAGATTTATGTCCGGCAGACTCGGGCACAGGAGCGGACTATCATATCTGTAAAAAGGAGGAAAAGGAATGAAAGTGCTGAATTTTGGTTCTCTGAATCTGGATTACACATATCAGGTGGAGTCCATTCTGATTCCCGGAGAGACTCAGGCGTCGAAAGGCAGGCAGATCTTCTGCGGAGGAAAAGGTCTGAACCAGTCCATTGCCCTTGCCAGGGCAGGAGTACCGGTTTATCATGCCGGAATGATCGGAGACGAAGGAGGGATCCTTCTTGACGCCTGCAGAGAGAACGGCGTTAATACGGATTTTATCAGAAAAATCGACGGCCCCAGCGGCCATACGATTATTCAGGTAGACAGAAACGGGCAGAACTGTATTCTTCTCTACGGCGGCGCGAACCGCAGCATGACCAGAGAGTTTGTGGATCAGGTCCTGGATTCTTTTGAAGAGGGAGATATGATCCTTCTTCAGAATGAGATCAATGAACTGGACTATATCATTGACAGGGCCTATGAGAAGGGGATGATGATCGTACTGAATCCCTCGCCTTACGACAGCGCCCTGGACAGCTGTGATCTGGGCAAGGTCAGCATGTTCCTTGTAAATGAGATCGAGGGTTATCAGATTACGGGAGAGCGGGAACCGGAAGGCATCCTCGCAAAGATCCGGGAGATCTATCCGGGAGCCAGGGTGGTGCTGACCCTCGGAGGAGAAGGCTCCGTATACCAGGATGAGACAGGGATTTACCGCCAGGGGCTTTACCGGGTGAGGGCCGGGGAGACCACAGCGGCGGGCGATACGTTTACCGGATACTTTATTTCTTCCGTGATAGACGGAATGCCGGTGCAGGAAGGCCTGGATATGGCGGCAAAGGCTTCCGCCATTGCGGTTTCCAGACCGGGCGCGACGGCGTCGATCCCGCTGAGAGAAGAAGTAATGAACTTTAAGCTTGAAAGATAACAGAAACGGGCGCAGGAGAGAAGCATACTTTCTTGCGCCCATACCATTTGTAGTGTATAATATTGTCGTAAAATACAGGATAGCGTAAGTATACAATGATGATGTAACTTAAAGGATAACAGGGTGAACCATATTGAAGAAGAAAATAGAACAGTTATTAAGCGGAAAATTCAGATATGAACAGCCACAGCTTCTTTTTTCTCAGGAAAAGATTTATATTCCTCTGGAAGCGGGACAGGCAGTGCGGGGAGAATTGTATCTGGGCACAGAGGATAACGAGAAGATCCAGGGCTATGTGACTTCCTCCAGCCGCAGGTTCGTACCGGGAAGCAGCAGATTCTCAGGAACGACTATCCGTCTTCCTTATGGAGCGGACGGTACCGGGATGCAGCCGGGAGACAGATGCAGCGGATGGCTGTGTATAACGTCTACTGCAGGCGAATATAAAATCCCGTTTGAGATTGAGGCCAGGAAAGACGAGGTCCGCAGTTCACAGGGAGAGATCAAAGATATGGAAGCGTTCCGGGAAATCGCGAAGAGAGATTTCCGGGAAGCGTATCGCCTTTTTACCGATAAATCGTTTCCGGTGGTGATGGCGAAGGCGGGGAACAGGCAGAAAGCTCTGTACGCCGGACTTTCCGCGCAGCCGGTAACTTATCAGCATCTGGAAGAATTTTTTATCGGCCTGAAAGAAAAGGATCCGGTGGAAATATCTCTGAAAACAACAGAAGCAGAGTTCTTCGGACTGGAACAGTCGGTCCAGGAGACCTTCGAGATCCGCAAAAGCGGCTGGGGCCATCTCAGGCTGGATATTGA
>CALWGI010000181.1 GCA_944380045.1 uncultured Blautia sp. | reverse complement strand
GTTTACAATGTCCTGCACGGGAGCGCGTATACCGAAAACACGACCAGCATTTACGGACATTACGCAATTTTTTACAAGCTCCCCCTGAAGATTCTGGGCGGCGACCTGATCGACTTCATCCTGCTGAACGCTGTGGTCGGGGGATTGTGTTTCCTCGCAATGTTCCTGGCGCTTCATTTTATTGTCAGAAACAATATGCTGCGCATTCTGGGGGCGATCGCCATGACTTTCCCCGTTCTCGCCATGAGAAGCGGCATATACTGGCAGCTCTGGCCCCACAGGATCCTGTTCATGAGCCTGATGCTCTGCTACGGCGCGTTCTGCGTGCGGTTCCATAAACTCAACAGGATCACCTGCGTTCTGGGATATGTGATCTCCCTCGCCGGGATTCTCTGGAATACAGAGAGCGGTCTTTTCTGCGCGGTTTCCTGGGCGGGCTTCTGGATACTCCGGCTCTTCTGCAGCCGCGGGAAGAAAATATCAAAGATCGTAATATCCGTGATTCTTCATCTTACCGGCGTCGTTCTCTCGTTTCTGGGAGCCTACGGCATCGTGGAGATCTACAATATCCTTCACGGGGGAACCGCCGCAGGCATCCGGGAATTCCTCTTCCCCCTCCTGCAGTCCTCCTATATGGACGATCTTCTGCGGGTGGACCTGCCTGATTTCCCGGCGGCCTACATGGTGATCCTGGCCCTTCTGTTTCTCGCCGCCGCATGGGGGATCTCCCATATGGGCTGCTTCCGGACCGGTCAGGATATAAACGGCAGCGAAGTGCTCCTGCCCTGCTACGCGTTTTTTACAGCGGTGCTCTCTCTCGGGCAGATCACTTACTTTATCAACCGCGCCGCTTACCACAACCTGGAGATCTGCCATCTTCCCTGCGTCCTGCTCCTGTGTCTCATGGGAGAAAAAGGCATGGAAACTTTCCGCACTTTCCGGATAAAAAATCTGAAGCAGTTTTCAGGCGCGAAGATCTTCTGCGGCGCTTTCACCGCGGTATCCCTTGTGGTGCTCATGACGCTCTGTACGGGCACCCTGATCCAGTACGGACAGAACACCGCGCTCCGGGCCGAGCTTCACAACAAACAGGACCTGAATGATTTCGCGGCCCACGTCGCCGCCCATATTCCGGAGAACACCTATGCTTTCGGCATCGGCGTTCCGGAAATCTACGCCATACTCCGCTGGGATACGCAGTGTTACACCCTGGATTTCGCGGATCTGTCCCTGCGCCCGACAGCCGGGGATCACGTAATGGACGATATCAGGGAAAAAGATCTTCCCGCCTTCCTTGCCGGGGAGGGAACCATGGAACGACTGGAAAAGTACAGTTCCTCCGAAAAATATAAATGGATCACAGATCATTACGAAGTTTCACAGACCTTTGAGTTCAAAGGCGCCGTGCTCCGTTATTTCACAAAAATCCAGTAAAAGGATTCTCATATACAGCCAGCTCCCCCAGATTCTCATGGATCCTGAGGAGCTGGTTATATTTTGCGTTTCTGTCGGACCGGCAGGGCGCTCCCGTCTTGATCTGGCCCGCGTTAAGCGCCACCGCCAGATCCGCGATAAAGGGATCCTCCGTTTCTCCTGAACGGTGTGAGATCACGGCCTTATATCCCGCATGCTGTGCCATTGTCACTGCGTCTATGGCTTCGCTGAGGGTTCCGATCTGGTTCACCTTGGTGAGGATAGCGTTGGCCGCTCCCAGCCTGATACCGCAGCTGAGGCGTTTGATATTCGTCACGAACAGGTCGTCTCCCACAAGCTGAACGCGTTTTCCCAGCCTGTCCGTCATCAGTTTCCATCCTTCCCAGTCGTCCTCCTCCAGTCCGTCCTCGATGGATATCACAGGATAGTCCTCTATGATGCTCTCAAAATAATCGATCATTTCTCCGCTGTCGCGGTAGACCTCTTCCCCCTTCATACGGCTCTCTCCGGGGAAATAGTATACGCCCCGCGCCTCATCGTACAGCTCGCTGGCAGCGGCGTCCACCGCGAAATAGATATCCGATCCGGGAATGTATCCCGCTTTCTGCACCGCCCGGGCCATAAGCTCCAGCACGTCCCTGGTATCCTTCACATCAGGAGCGAACCCGCCTTCGTCTCCCACGGCCGTGGACAGGTTATTTTCTTTCAGAATGATCTTCAGGTGCTGGTACACTTCCGCGCAGATCCTCACAGCGTCGGGAAAATTATCCGCGCCCGCCGGCACGATCATGAATTCCTGAAGATCCACCGTGTTGTCCGCGTGCTTGCCTCCGTTGAGAATATTCATCATGGGCACCGGAAGTTTCAGCGTGCGGCAGCCTCCCAGATACTGGTACAGAGGGATCCTCAAAGCCATGGCCGCCGCTCTGGCAACCGCCATGGAAACTCCCAGCGTCGCGTTCGCTCCCACGCTTCCTTTGTTGTCTGTTCCGTCCGCCTGTATGAGAAGATGGTCGATCAGGCTCTGGTTCAGGGCGTTCTCTCCCAGGACGGCCTCAGAGAGCTTCGTATTGACATTGGCCACTGCCCTCTCAACTCCCAGGCCGAGATACTTCTCCTTGTCGCCGTCCCTGAGCTCCACCGCCTCGAACTTGCCCGTGGAAGCGCCTGAGGGCACCATGGCCCGGGCGGTGTATCCGTTCACTCCCACAACGCCTTCGCCGACAGTAACTTCAACTTCTACCGTGGGGTTCCCTCTTGAGTCAAGGATTTGTCTGGCGTGTATCCTTCGTACAGGAAGATATCGCAACATGATTTTACCTCCTAAAACTTGATATTAATAATATTTTCGGTTTGCTGAAACTATTGGTATTTTTTCCTGGAATATAATTTTCTATGCACCGGCTGTCCCCGCCATACATCCCGGAAAACAATATCCTCATACTCTATTTATCGATATAGTTTTCTGTATCTTTCCTAATTGTCAGTAATTTAACAGTTATAATATATATTTTTTATGTTTTTTCAGTTTTTCTATTGACATCCTCGCAATTATCTGTTATAGTTTACTCATAAAACAAGAGGGAACAGAAAAATTACAAAGGAGAGTGAGACCACCGAAAACGTAAGTGAATCTTCATAATCTGAGTAAAGGAGGTACAGACCACCCAAAACGTAAAGGAAATACCAATACTTTTGAAGAAAGGAAGGTACGGACCGCCGAGAACGTAAGTTTTAAAACCCGGAATGTTTTATAAAAACGACAACAGGAGGTAACATCCATTGGACAGTGAGCAGTAACGAGAGCCAGCAGAGAACAGATCTGATGGCTCTTTTTTTATGCGGAAATTCCTTTTGCAATCTTCGCTGCTAAATAAAAGCCTCCTGTCATATACTGAACTAAATACCTTCCGGGAGGTTCTCATGCATGA
>CALWGI010000180.1 GCA_944380045.1 uncultured Blautia sp. | reverse complement strand
ATTCTCTGGGCGTACAGCCGTAAAAGCGCCGGAACTGCCTCGCATAATAACTGGGATAATCGAACCCGCAGGCTCCCGCGATATCAGAGATACTTTCCCCCGGTCTTTCCAGCAGTATGGCGGCGCTTTGCATCAGGCGGTATTTCAACAGGTACTGCATGGGCGACTCGCTGATCGTCCTTTTAAAGCATCTCAGGCACTCCCGCTCCCCTATCCCGGAAACGCCGGCTATGTCGGACAGTGTAATGTTATCCGCGTAATGGCTGTGGATGTAGGAGAGCATCTGCTCCACCCGGACGGTATCCGTATTTTTCACAGACTGCGCCTGAAAAATGCTGTCTTCCATTTTTTTATATATCATAAGCATAATGTGCGAAAGCTGTTCTCTTACTGTAAATTCAAAAGCGAAACTTTCGGTCCGCAGCGCCTCAAAAGCGCGCCGGAAACAGCCGCCTGCCTCCGGATCCTCCGCAGGAAAACAGACTCCTCTGAAAGAGGCGCAGGACATCAGAGGCTGTATGTATTTATGAGCAAATGCCGAAGCGTCGCTCCCTGCAAGGAGCGCCGGAGAGAAAACAAGCGACTGAAGGTCACAGAAGTCGGAAGTCTCCGCATAATGGAGGATATTCCCGTTCAGCACAGCCAGATCCCCTGCCTTCAGGATAAATTCCTCATTCGGTATCTGCAGTTTTATACTTCCTTTTTTTACATAATTGATCTCAAATTCCTCATGCCAGTGCCATGGAAAAAAATCTCCCGTCTCTTTTGTATAAATATCGTTATAACCGGCGCAGGGAAATCCCATTGTCCCGTGAGGTATCTGTTCCTTGCGGCTGCGGTCAGGATTCCGTCCGCACTTCTGAAGGCTCATAACTGTTCATCTCCATTATACATAGTCGGTTTTGTTATATTATAAGTCTGTTTTGAGATTGAATCAAGAAAAAAGAGACGGTATTATTCTATATCGTGAACAGAATTTTTATCGTGCCGCCGCAAGAAAGAAAGGCGGCAAAAGGAGGTACCAGAGAATGTTTCAGCTTCTGCTTGTGATCATTTATATCTCATTTATCAGTTTAGGGCTTCCGGATTCCCTGCTGGGCTCCGCCTGGCCGTCTATTTACAGAGAATGGAACGTACCCATCTCCTACGCGGGGATCATTTCCATGATCATCGCCTTCGGTACGATCATATCCAGCCTTCAGAGCGACCGCCTCACCAGGAAGCTGGGAACCGGAAAAGTCACTGCCATCAGCGTGGGGATGACGGCGGCGGCGCTCTTCGGCTTTTCCGTCAGCACGTCCTTCTGGATGCTCTGTCTCTGGGCCGTTCCCTATGGTCTGGGAGCGGGAAGCGTTGACGCGTCCCTGAACAACTATGTGGCTCTCCATTACAAAAGCCATCATATGAGCTGGCTCCACTGTATGTGGGGACTTGGCGCCACTGCCGGACCGTATATCATGAACTTCGCCCTGACCGGCGGGATGGGATGGACCGGAGGATACCGGATCATCTCTGTTTTGCAGGTCTTCCTGACACTGATCCTTGTATTTACCCTGCCCCTGTGGAAAGGACGGCCCACTCTCACAGATGAAAACGGCCGCGAGATACAGTCCGGATCTCTTTCCCTGAAAGAGATCATACAGATCCCCGGGGCGAAGGAGGTTATGATCTGTTTCTTCTGCTACTGCGCTGTGGAGCAGACGGCGATCCTCTGGGCCAGCAGTTATCTTCATCTGTACAGAGGGATTTCTTCGGAAACGGCCGCCAGATTTGCCGGGCTGTTTTTCATCGGCATCACCGCCGGCCGCGCTTTAAGCGGATTTATCACCATGAAACTGAATGACGTGCAGATGATCCGTATGGGGCAGTGTCTCATCGGGCTTGGAGTACTTATTATGATTCTTCCCTTTGGACAAACCGGTTCCCTTGCCGGACTGATCGTCATCGGGCTTGGATGCGCGCCGGTCTATCCCTGCATCATCCACTCCACCCCGGCGCATTTCGGGGCAGAACGGTCCCAGGCTGTGATCGGCGTCCAGATGGCCAGCGCCTACGTGGGAACTCTGCTGATGCCGCCGCTTTTCGGTCTGATCGCCAATCATATCAGCGTTTCACTGTTTCCGTTCTATATGCTGGTGATCCTTATATTCATGATCGTTATGCATGAACTGCTTGTAAAGAAAACTGCCTGAAACTCTTATCTTTCTATTTTTTTCCTTTTTACCGAAACACAGGAACTGGTGTAGGTAAAGGATACCAGAAGCCATATTGCGGCTACCGCCAGCACGGCAAGTATTCCGGTCTGGAAAAACAGATGGCACAGCATCGTGATCGCGATCAGAAAGGGGATGGTCTGATTCAGTATCATATAAGTTCTGTATGAACTCTGATAGATCATCTCCTTTTCCGCCTCGTCGCAGCAGTCGATCCACTGTTTCTGGAATTTCCTGGAGGAGGGATCCGCGTTTTTCATATAGGGATGTCCGATCTGGATGGCTTTCACATAGCGTACCTGCCAGAATCCCTCGTATACCGTGCAGATGATAAACAGGATACAGGTAATGAGGAAACGCCTCGTGACAGCGTCCGAAATTCCAAGATATTCCGAGGAATATCCGAAGGAAAGAAACACGAAGGCCAGAACCTGAATCAGAATACTGATATTCATGCCGACGGCCCCTGCCTTCTCCTCCTCATAGTCCAAAGCATCACATTCCTCATCATCCGCATGGAGCATTCTCATGTTGAGATCCTTCAGTTTTCTGATATAGATCTCTCCCGCGGCAACGGCCAGAACAGTGATCGCCGCCATGACCGGAAGACTTGCCGTCTGCATCCGGCTGTAAGCGGAACGGATCGCCGGTTCCGCCTCTCCGCCCCCGACAAACCAGAACATAGCGAATCCAAAGACTGCTCCCGCAGCCGCTGAGATCAGTGTGATCATCGCCAATTTTAAATAAGCATTGGTTTTCTTCCTGTTATTCCTCATTGTTCATCCTCCTCATAACTGAAAATATCTTCTACACTTACGTTGCAAATCCTGGCCAGCTTCAGCGCCAGCGTTACTGAGGGCGAATAATCTCCTCTCTCTATAAGACTGATGGTCTGTCTGGATACTCCTGCCAGTCTTCCCAGCTCTGTCTGATTAACCCCCAGCCTTGTGCGGTATTCTTTTAACTGATTTAATAAAGGCACAGAACCATCTCCTTTCTGAACTATTCCGCGGATTATTTGACAACTTTCCTTGTCATGTTCATCATATCATTGACAACTATATTTGTCAATATGAAATGACAACTTTTTTTGTCATCTTCTTTTCACAAAACCTGCGCCGGATTTTACCATATGGCTGCCGGGCACACTTGCGCAAAAAAAGACCATTACAGCTACAATATGCTGAATGGCCTTTCGTCATCATGGAATGCCGTATTTATTTTCAG
>CALWGI010000179.1 GCA_944380045.1 uncultured Blautia sp. | reverse complement strand
GTGGAAGTATATACCGGGGTGATCGCCGTCTGGGTAACCACGCCGCTGATGCATCCGGCAAGAAGCCCCGCCGCGATAATGACAAGAATCTTTTTCTTCAGCGCGTATAAAATCTCCAGAAGATCGATCTCGTCGTCCTCCCTTACGTCTGCGGTATCCTCAATATCCATTTTTAGCTTATTCATCATATGTCAGGGATTTCCTTTCATCCAATACAATGTCTTTATGCCTATAGGCTTTACTATTATAGCATAAATATATTTATGTGGAAAGAGTGAAATAAATATTCTTTTCGCAAGCAGGTAAAGTCACATGATTCCTGTAATTCTCTCTACAATAAACACCGCCGCGCAGGCGCAGACCGCCACTGTGAGAAGGCTTTTTTCACGATAGGCCGCCGCGAGCGCCGCCAGAAGACCCGCCGCTCCCGGAACCAGTCCGCCGGAAGGCGCCGTCAGAATCGCCGGAAAAGTCATTGCCGCCAGACAGGCGTAGGGCACATAATACAGAAACGATTTCACAAAAGGACTGGTGATCTCCCGCTTAAAAAGAGCCAGGGGAAGCATTCTGATCAGATAGGTCACTCCCGCCATCACCAGTATGTATATATAAATATCAGGCTTCATGGTTCTCCTCCTCTTCACGCACCGGGCAGAAATATGCCGCCGCTCCCGCCGTGACCAGCGTGGTAATGATGATCACGAACCCGGAAGACACCTGGTTCAGAACAGGCGCCGCCGCAAACAGGGTGCTCACCGCCATCGCCCCCAGGACCACCAGAAGGACCGCCCTGTTTTTCTTAGCCGGCGGAATGATCACTGCAAGAAACATACCATAGATCGCCACGCTTAAGGCGCTCACCAGAAAATCCGGAAGAAGGCCGCCGGAGATTGCCCCCGCAAGCGTTCCCAGCGTCCATCCGGGTATGGCCACGCACATGGCGCCGTAATTATACCAGGGGCTGAGCCGTCCTTCCCGGGCCGCGCTCACGCCGAAGATCTCGTCAGTTACGCCGAAAGCCACCGCAAGACGGTGCCCCCACGGAATATTTCTTTTCAGCTTCTGAGACAGGGAGAAAGACATCAGACAGTATCTCAGGTTGATGACAAGCTGGGTCAGCGCCATTTCCCAGTAGGATCCTGCCGCCAGAATGATGTCCAGTCCCGCGAACTGTCCCGCGGAAGTGAGATTGGTCAGGGAGATCAGCGTCGCCTGCCAGGGGGAAAGCCCTCCCGACACGGCCATCATGCCGAAGGTAAAGGATACGGCGAAGTATCCCAGCGCAATAGGGACTCCGTCCCGGAGCCCCTGTCTGAATTCTGCAGTATCCATTTCTCTTTAGTCCTCCAGACTGTCCAATACGTGGAAGCCGTTGTTTCGAAGCACGTTCTCGGTAACAAAAAGCTCTTCTCCCTGAAGGATCATAATAGGCTGGCTGCTTCCTCTGTGATAGGAGGTGTAGATATAATCCAGATTTACATTACAGTCTCCCACTACCTGGAGCACCGCGTTCAGACCGCCCACCTCGTCTTTAAGGTCTACGGCGATCACGTCTGTCACCCGGTTCATATATCCGGCTTTTGTAAGCGCCTCCGCCGCTTTCTCCGCGTTGTCGGAAACCATGCGGAACAGGGCGAATTCCGGCGCGTCGAAACATGCGAAACCGTAGATGTTGATCCCGTGTTCCGCCAGAAGTCCCGTGACCTTCTGAAGACTTCCCGCTTTATTCGCAACAAAAATAATATTCTGCTTTACCATAATAACCACTCCTCGTCTGTCAGTTCCGGCGTCCGCCCCATCAAACGCGACGGGCACCGCCGATTTGTGTATTATTATACTTGCAATTTTGGAAAATGTAAACCGTTCCCGGATTGCAGGACAATAAATTCCCATTCAAAATCGGACAGGGGAAATTCCCCTGTCCGATCGGATTTCTGTTATCTGTTATCTCACAGTTCCTCATCCACATATTTCTGGATGTTGGAAGCGTTCACATATTTCTTCAGGTGTTCTCCGTCTGTGATCACAAGGGTAGGCGCCTGCCGGATCCCGAACTGGCGGGCCATATCCGGATTCTCCTCGGCGTCGATGATCTCCAGATCCTCTCCCTCCAGCATCTTCTTCGCCATTTTGCAGTTGGGGCAGGTGCTGGTGGTAAACAGATATCTGTGGGTTTCCACCGGCTCCACCTTCACGTCGTCCTCTGTCATAGTCACAACGCTGGTATGCACCTTCTTCAGAGTGGAATGAGCGATATCGTACAGGGTTCTGTTCTTGTACTCCTGCGCCTTGCCGTCGTTCCAGTTCTGTACCGGACGGTAATATCCCGTGATACGGCTGTAAACCTCAGCCTTCTTACCGCACTTGGGACAGGTGAAGTGTTCTCCGCTGATATATCCGTGCTCGCTGCACACAGAATAGGTGGGAGAAATCGTGTAATACGGAAGCCTGTAGTTCTCGGCGATCTTGCGCACAAGGGACGCCGCCGCTTTCCAGTCGGGAAGTTTCTCTCCCAGGAATCCGTGGAATACGGTACCTGAGGTATATAAGGTCTGCAGCTCGTCCTGGATATCCAGGGCGTCGAAAATATCGGAGCTGAATTCCACCGGAAGGTGAGAGCTGTTTGTATAGTAAGGTGTGTCGCCCTTGCTTCCCGCGGTGCGGATATCCGGCCAGCGTTTTCTGTCGTGCTTTGCAAGGCGGTAGGCTGTGGACTCTGCCGGAGTCGCCTCCAGGTTGAACAGCTCGCCCGGGTATTCCTCCTGATAGTCGGACAGACGGCTGCGCATATGCTCCAGCACCTCTTTGGTGAATTTCTGTGTTCTCTCGTCCGTCATGTCGCAGCCCAGCCAGCAGGCGTTCAGGCCAGCCTCGTTCATTCCCACCAGTCCGATGGTGGAGAAATGATTGTCAAAACTTCCCAGATATCTCTTGGTGTAAGGATAAAGTCCTTCGTTCAGAAGCTTAGTGATCACTTCACGTTTGATATGCAGGGACCGGGCGGAAATATCCATCATATGATCCAGCCTGCGGTAGAATTCCTCCGGTGTTTTGGAAAGGTAGGCGATCCTGGGCATATTGATGGTGACAACGCCCACGGAACCTGTGCTTTCCCCTGATCCGAAGAAGCCGCCGCTCTTCTTGCGCAGCTCGCGGAGATCCAGGCGGAGACGGCAGCACATGCTGCGGATATCGCTGGGTTTCATGTCGCTGTTGATATAGTTGGAGAAATACGGAGTTCCGTACTTCGCTGTCATCTCGAAGAGAAGACGGTTGTTCTCTGTATCCGACCAGTCGAAATCCTTCGTGATGGAATAAGTGGGAATGGGATACTGGAATCCTCTTCCGTTGGCGTCTCCCTCGATCATGGTCTCGATGAACGCCCGGTTCACCATATCCATCTCTTTCTTGCAGTCTTTATACTTGAAGTCCATCTCTTTGCCGCCCACGATGGCCGGAAGCTCCGCCAGATCCTCGGGAACCGTCCAGTCCAG
>CALWGI010000178.1 GCA_944380045.1 uncultured Blautia sp. | reverse complement strand
CAGATGCGCAATCACTTTTTCCAGGTATAAGGCACAAACAGAAGAAGCAGCGGAAAGATCTCCAGACCTGACTTTTACACTTTCAGAGACAAAAACCCCTGCATTTCCCATAACAATGGGATCTGCAGAGGCCTTCTTCTGTTATGCTCTATCTCTTTAATCCTATCTCTGAAAAGAAGCGTTTAAAAATTTCCTGCTTCGCATATGCATAATAAAAATCCGTCCCGAACGTTTCCTGTATCCGCCTGTAATCTTCTGCAAGCTGGTCTTCCGGACTGAATTTCAGGCTCGGCACCAGTTTCCCTGTTTTTTTATCCGGTATTTCCTGGTATCGGATCCTTCCCCCTACATCCAGCAGCCTTACGTACCCTCCCTGTTCGATCAGGCAGTTCGCTGCTCTTAAACAGGATGCAATCCGTTCTGCCGACAGTCTCCTTTCTCCCATGGAATGCTGGATCATCCGGACAATCACCAGTGCCGTGAAACAGATCAGGAAATGAGCGCGGATATGTTCTCGGGTGTTTACATAGATCGGGCGCGCATCCAGGTCGCTCTTCATGATCCTGAAGGATTCCTCGATCCTCCACAGTCCATGATACACGCTCCGTATCTTTGCCGCATCGAAATCCATCTCGCTGGTTATGATCGCAAAATATCCATCGTACAGTGCGTCTTTTTCCGCTTTCTCCAGATCCACCACGGATACTTTCGCAACCTGTTCCCTCTCCAGGATCTCCCCCGTTTCCTTCAGGACTGTCTCCTCTTTCAGATAACGGTCTTTCCCGTGCATGATACCGTATGCATTATTTTTGGTGCTCCTCTCTGCCCTTTTCAGTTTCTCTTCCCTTTTTTTCGCTGCCATCTGCGCATCCGCCTTTGACCAGTAAAGCAGCACCTTCCTCATCCGTCTGACCGCCTTTTTCTTTTCCGTGTGCTCCCCGTCCTGTTCCTCAAACCGGATCTCATGTCCGGTGTATTCTTCCGTAATCAGCTTCCAGCGGTAATCCCCGCTTTCTGAAGCATGCCAGCCTTCCGGGTCAAAAAGCTCCTCCCGGTAACGTTTCCCCTTTGTCCCCTTCAGGACCTGAGAAAACACGTAACCGTCCCCCTGGCTGCACAGAAGGTCGATGTTATGGGAGCAGTTCATCCCCTTGTCCGCGACTACTACAGTACGTCTGATGCCATACTCTTTTTTGAACCCGTCCAGATTCTCTTTCAGGGTATCAGAATCGCTCATGTTCCCGCGGAAAACATCCATGCAGACGGGTATCCCGTTCCCATCCAGAAAGAGTCCCATCTGGATGATCGGTGTCAGCTGATGTTCTTTTGAGACTCCTTTCTGGGCCAGGGCGGGCCCTTCTGTCTGCCGGCCCCGCCGGTCTGTATAAACCTCATCCGGGTCTGCAAAGTCCTTTTCCGTATAGTAGTTCGTCACATCATAAAAAGAGTATTCCAGGCTTCGGCCGGTCAGTTCTGTCACCTTCCCGTTCAGATACTGCTGGAGGTCGTAGAAAAAACAGTCAAAATGATCCAGAGCGCGGTAGATATCCGGAAGTTCGAATTCGCTTCTGAGACCGTAATAGTTCAGGAGTCTGGCGGCCGCCTCCCGCTTGGAAGAAGGGTAGAGAATCCTGTCCATGACAAGATAGCGAAACACCTCATTCAGGGAATATTTCCCACGGAATCCGGAACGTTTCTGGTAATCATTAATGAAGGAATCGATTCCCAGAAGACGGTATACGGATTCCGGGAATTTATATCCGTAATTCAGGAGACGGTTGTGGTCGGAATACATCATTTCCGCAACCGGCGTCCTGCCCGTGGGATCCTTCTTTTTTTTCAGGCTGTTATTGCACGCATTGACCTCGTTCCAGAATGCCTCCAGGTCCGTCTGGTCTTCCAGGTAGCCGAAGCTTTTGACTGTCCGTTGTTTTGGGGAAGAGTTTGGATAGGGACGGTAACCTTCCGTGACGCGGATCTGGGTTTTGACAGTACCATCTTTAAAAGTTTTCTTATCTTTTCTGATCATAGCGGCGCCCTCCATCCGGTCAAAAGATATATAATCCATTATAGCATAACTAGAGCATAACATCAATATTTATTTATTAAAAACCCCCGGAAGCATTGATTTTCCGGGGATTTAAGTGTGAAAAACATATATTTGAAGGAATAAAAGTGTAAAAGTCAGGTTATAACATTTTTCCCATGAGAATTCCATACTTTTCAGATTGTTGTCCGCTGACCGAAGACGACAGGATATGACAAAGGACCAATAGAAGAAATGATAGAAGTGAAAAATCCATCTGCACTAGAAATGTTCTTGAATCACTACCTGAATGGTTTGGAAATAAACAGTCCCTTGAAGAATATGTCGAACAGGTAAAAGACTTCCCCTTCTGGTGTGCTTGCCTTAAATCTGGCCAATATATTGGATTTTTCTCGGCTAAAATTCACTACGGCCATACTGCTGTATTGCATTTCGAGACTATCTGAATACCCATCCGGAAGAAGCGGCTCGATATTCCGACTTAAAGAGACAGCTGTTAACAACCTGTAACGGCGACCGATATGCCTTCGGCACAGGAAAAGAGCCATTCATCCAATCCATTTACCAAAAACTGGGCTTCTAAAAGCCTCCTCTATCCTACAGATGCTCCTTACAGGCGATCTCCTCCACGTCCAGCCGGAACACGCAGACCGCATCCAGCATGGCAGGTGTAAATTCCCAGTCTGCCCGCCCCGTATTGTGTTCCATGAGCAGACGCAGGGCGGTCTCCTTTTCCGCCGCCTCTTCGACGAAGGAAACCGTCCCGTTTCCAATCACGCTCTGAAAGCGGGCGGAATGGCTGCAGGCTGTCTCTCCCGTTTTCAGCGCATAGCCGGTATCCAGTTCAAAACCGGCATGGCCGTTTCGGGCGATGAGCTCGATTTTTCGCCCTTCCTTCGCGCTGTGAAAATAGAAAGCGCGCTTTCCGCCCTCCGAACAAAAGCCGAAATTCAGCGGCACGATATAAGCGTCCTTCCCGTCGCAGAAACCGAGTCTGCAGCAATGGCAGGATGAAATAATCGCATCGATTCTCTCCGCTTCCCTGATTTCTCTGTCTGATCTTCTCATTGTTACCTCCATGCCGAAGCGTTGCTGAGACACGCACGCCGAACTCCGGCTGTCAGCAGTCTTCCTTCCTGTCAAAGCGCACCTGCATGGCGTTCATTTCCCAGAGCCGCGCCTCCTGCACGTCTCCTTCCACACACAGGCAGAGACTGCCTTCCGGATAAAAACGGGTGGTGAACACCGTCTCTCCATGGTTGAGGTAAATCTCAATCAGGGAAGTATCCGCCAGAACGCGCAGATGCTTAAGCGACAAAACCCGCGCCTTCCTTGTGCCGCGTCCCCGTCCGATTCCGGCGAAGCTTTCCGGCGCTTTTTTCCTGGGAACCGCTTCTGCGCCGTCCCGGAAGGAAAGAATTGCTTCCCTTCCATTATATTCAAACAGAAGGCCCTTCGCAATCTCTACGGACAGCTTTCCGCCATCCTGTACGGTTAGTTCCAGATCGAAGGCCGCTCCCGCATCCGTCTCCACACCGGGAAGCAGCTTTTTCTCTTCTCCGCGCAGCGCCTCCAGCTCGGCTACCGGAACCTGCAGAAGCTTTCCGCCCTTCCGGATGAGCTGTCTGGGAACGGTGA
>CALWGI010000177.1 GCA_944380045.1 uncultured Blautia sp. | reverse complement strand
CGCCATCCGTACCGTGTCTGAGACCTTTGAATCCAATGGATCCACCTCTCAGGCAAGTATTTGCGCTTCCACCATGTCCCTTATGGCGGCGGGCGTTCCCATCCGCAAACCGGTTGCAGGTATTTCCTGCGGTCTGGTGACAGGAGAGACAGACGACGACTATATCGTTCTCACCGATATCCAGGGCCTTGAGGACTTCTTCGGAGATATGGACTTCAAGGTTGCGGGAACACACGACGGCATCACCGCCATCCAGATGGATATCAAGATCCACGGACTGACAAGACAGATCGTGGAGGAGGCTATCCGCAGAACAAAAGAAGCAAGAGAGTATATCCTCACAGAGGTTATGGAGAAGTGCATCGCCGCTCCCCGCGACCATGTGAACAAATACGCGCCCAAGATCATCCAGGTGCAGATCGATCCCCAGAAGATCGGCGACGTTGTGGGCCAGAGAGGTAAGACCATCAACACCATCATCGAGCGTACAGGCGTGCAGATCGATATCAGCGACGAAGGTTCCGTATCCATCTGCGGCGTAGATCAGAGAATGATGGACGAAGCCGCCCATATGATCGAGATCATCGCATCTGATTTCGAGGAGGGACAGATCCTCACAGGAACGGTTGTCAGCATCAAGGAATTCGGCGCTTTCCTGGAGTTTGCTCCCGGCAAGGAGGGAATGGTACACATTTCCAAGATCGCCAAAAACAGGATCAACAAAGTAGAAGATGTGTTAAGCCTCGGCGACAAGGTCAAGGTAGTCTGCCTGGGCAAGGACAAGATGGGACGCGTAAGCTTCAGCATCAAGGATGTTCCGGAAGAAGAATAAGACATGAGATACCATAATATCACCAAAGACGATATGCTCAACGGCGACGGGCTGAGGGTCGTCCTCTGGACGGCCGGCTGCAGCCACTGCTGCAGAGACTGCCAGAATCCGGTCACCTGGGATCCCAACGGAGGCCTTCCTTTTACCGAAGCGGAAGAGGCGGAGATTTTCGCCGAGCTGGATAAGGGATACGTCAGCGGGATCACATTTTCCGGAGGAGATCCGCTGCATCCCGCCAACATTACCGCTGTGACGGCTCTTGCAAGGAAGATCCGGGAAAAATATCCCCGGAAGACCATCTGGCTGTATACAGGCGCTCTGTGGGAGGAGATCCAGTGCGAGGAAATCGTCCATTATCTGGACGTCTGTGTGGATGGTGAATTCCAGGCGGATAAGAAGGACCTCACCCTGAAATGGCGCGGTTCTTCCAACCAGCGTGTGATCAACGTTCCGGCAACGCTCCGGGAGGGCAGGGTCATACTTCACGCGGACTGAAGAAAAATAAACGGCGGCGGCAGGGATGGAATACCCGGGGCCGCCGCTTTTTTTAGCAGGGAGGACAAACATGAAAAGAATTGCCAGATTCCACAAAGTCAGTGAAGAACGTTTCCTGGAAGACTGGAAGGATAAATTTCCTGAAACAAATGAAGAAGAGATCCGCGGGATTTATGAAAAGATCTCTCTTCCGAAGAGGGCGACAGCCGGAAGCGCGGGCTATGATTTCTTCGCTCCCGCTGATTTTACCCTTGCGCCGGGCGAATCCGTAACTATCCCTACAGGGATCCGGGTGGAGATGCAGGAGGAATGGGTGCTGAAATGTTATCCCAGAAGCGGGCTCGGTTTCAAATACCGTCTGCAGATGAACAATACGGTGGGGATTATTGACAGCGATTATTTCTATTCAGACAACGAAGGCCATATTTTTGCCAAGCTGACCAATGACAGCAGAGAAAATAAGACTGTTGAGCTCAAAGCGGGAACAGGTTTTATGCAGGGGATCTTTGTGGAATACGGGATCACTGTGGACGACGACGCCACCGCGGTGCGCAACGGAGGTTTCGGAAGCACCACAGCGGCGAAATAACGGCGGCGTAAAAGAACATAGATTTAAAACAGATCGATATAATAAAATCAAGGCAGAAGAAAAGACCCCGGATCATTCCGGGATCTGTCCGTTTTCTTCTGCCTTTTTCGCGTTTTCCACGATGGTATTGAAGGCTTCGGCGGCAGCGTCGTACTCGGCGTCGTCTTCAATGTTGGAAAGCATGGGATCTCCGCTTTCCGTGCGGGAGAACACATAGAGATATACCTCGCCGTCGTGGTTCTGGCCGTTCTCATCCAGCGGGAGAAGGGCGATATATTCTTTCTCCCCTACCGGATAGATGGTAAGGATGGCGCATTCTACTTCTGTATCGTCTTCCAGAGTAAGAGAAATGGTGTTATGGGTCTCGTCCACTCTGGAGCTGCAGGATGCGGTGCAGGAAGCACAGTCGGCAGGGCTGCAGGATGCGTTGTTGAATTCTTCACTCATTTATCTGATCCTCTCTGATCTAATTGTGGATTTGCGTATCCCGAAGAGCCGAAAGCCGGCCGCCCGGGATGATCCGCAGATTTTATTTTAACAGATACAGGAAGGGATTGCAATGCGCAACTGCGCCGTTTTATGTTTGTCTGAACTAAAAAGTTGTTTGCTATATCAGGGGAAAATGCTATAATGATAAGCAGAAAAGGACTGCGCCGTTATTCGCCGGCGCTGCGAAGGAGGCAGAGAGTGAAGTTAATTTCATGGAATGTAAACGGGATCAGGGCCTGCCTGACGAAAGGATTCGAAGATAGTTTCCGAAGCCTGGACGCGGATATTTTCTGTATTCAGGAAACGAAGTGTCAGGAAGGACAGGTGAAGCTTGATCTTCCGGGATATCATCAGTACTGGAATTACGCCAACAGAAGAGGATATTCCGGAACCGCCGTATTTACGAAACAGGAGCCGCTGTCTGTGACAAGGGGCATTGGTATAGAGGAACACGATAAAGAGGGGCGCGTGATCACGCTGGAATTTGAGGATTTTTATATGGTCACCGTATATACCCCCAATTCTCAGTCGGAACTGAGACGGCTCTCCTACCGCATGGAATGGGAACGGGATTTTCTCGCGTACCTTCTGAGGCTTCAGGAGACGAAACCTGTGATCTGCTGCGGCGACCTGAATGTGGCCCACCAGGAGATCGATCTCAAAAATCCTAAAACCAACAGGAAAAACGCGGGTTTTACAGACGAGGAGAGGGCATGTTTCACCAGGGTGCTGGAGAGCGGATTCATCGATACTTTCCGGTATTTTTATCCGGACAGAGAAGGCGTCTATTCCTGGTGGTCCTACCGTTTCCGGGCCAGAGAGAAAAACGCGGGATGGAGGATCGATTATTTCATCGTCTCTCCGTCTCTGAAGGATGATCTGGAGGACGCGGCCATCCATACGGAGATCACCGGATCAGACCACTGCCCGGTGGAACTGGATATCCGTATACCCGCAAAACAGTAACGGGAGATAAGATTTGACAAAAGGAGAGCTGGTTATGGACAGACAGAAAAATTTAAGCATCGCCAAAGGATATCCGTCTCTGCTTGGAGCCAATAAGATCGCCGAAGGCCTGAATTTCGCGGCGGAGATCCCGTGCGGGAAGGAAGCCTCTCTTGTACTGTACCGCAAAGGCGCGGCCCAGCCGTGGAGGGAGATCCCTTTTGCAGAGGAATACCGCACAGGGAAGATCTGCGCGCTGCTGGTCAGAGGACTGGACAGAGAGCGGCTGGAATATAATTTCCGTATAGACGGAACCATTGTCCAGGATCCCTACGCTTACGGGATTAGGGGCAGGGAACGGTTCGGAGCC
>CALWGI010000176.1 GCA_944380045.1 uncultured Blautia sp. | reverse complement strand
TTGAGAAGCACAAGGGGAATCCCGCCCTCCAGCGTTCCCGCAGGACAGATCAGTTTGCAGAAATACGGCGCGCCCTGCCCCAGCATATCCACCACAAACATGGGAAGAAGGATTACAAACACCAGAAAGATCACGTACTTCAGTTTCCTGAGAAGCCGGTCGCCCCGAAAGGTGCTGATCTTTTTTACAAAAGGAATCTTATGCAAAAGGTCCTGGATCAGGCCGAATGGACAAAGCCATCCGCAGACAAAACGTCCCATAAGGGCTCCAACGAAAACAAGAAAACCCGCCACATAAAACGCCATCCTGAAATTCCAGCTTCCGATCACCGCCTGCATGGCTCCGATGGGACAGGATCCAAGGGCTCCCGGGCAGGAATAACAGTTCAGGCCCGGAACACACAGGTTCTTCAGTTTCCCGTCATATATTTTACCTTTTGCGAAACCAACCAGATAACTGTTGGTAAGGAACGCCCACAGAATCTGGAACCTGTGACGCTTCCATTCGCTTTGCTTTTTCTTATCCAATTCCGATACACTCCATGCAGATTCTCACAGCTTTGTCAAAAACCACCGACATTTCCCCTCTGGATATACCGTAAGCCATCATCAGTATCCCTGCGCATGCCAGAATGATCCCGGGCAGTGGAAAACGGTCGTTGAGGTTCGTCCAGAATCCGCTTTTCTTTTCTGTTTTCTTCATATTCTATCCTCACCCAAAGCCGGATTACTTCTCCAGGGCCGCAAGTTCTTCTTCCACGATCTCTTTCCAGGCGTCAAGATCTCTGGCTCCCACATAGGTCTCCCCTACGATCTCGCCGTCTTTATTGACAAAAAACGTCTCCGGGTACGCCTGGATGCCTTCCAGTCTCCCGTTCATCATATCCGGATCCGGGATCAGGAACGGATAATCTGTCTCCGCGATCTCCGCCAGAAGTTTCGCCGTCTCCACAGCTTCCTCATCTTTCTCCTCTGTACTGCCGGTATCCATCACGATCCCGATCACCTGGACGCCCTCGTCCTCCATCTCCTCGCTGAGCTTCTGAAGCTCCGGGACTTCACTGATACAGGGGCCGCACCAGGTTGCGAATATATTGACCAGGGTCAGATCCGCGTCCTCGAAAATCTCTTCCGTATATTCCTCGCCGTTAATGTCCTCCATGACAAAAGGCGCCGCTTTCTTCGGTTCCTCTTCTGCCATCACCGGAACCGCTCCCAGGATCCCCGCCGCAAGGATTCCGGACAGCATCAGAGCCTGAAATCTGTTTCCTGTTTTATTCATGTTTCGTTTCTTCATTTAATCACTTCCTCCTGTTTTATAATGCAGAAACCGGAAAATACCAGGAATTCCTGTTATATGGAAGGAATCCGTCACTTGCACAGATGATAATTCCCGGCTGAACATCCATCCCGAATTTTTCCAGGACACTGAAATTCCTGTCAGGATGTTTCGGTTCTTTTGCTTTCTTAATTTCTATTGGATACAGCTTATCTCCTTCTGTTATCAGAAGATCGATTTCCTTCTGATCCGTATCGCGGTAATAATAGATATCCGGCTGTTTCCCTGAATTGTAATAGCTCTTTATAATTTCAGAGACAACATATGTTTCAAAAAAAGCGCCGTCCATCGCTCCATTTTCCATCGTTTCCCAATCAGGCCATCTGCACAGATAGGCGGCCAGTCCGGTATCCATAAAATAAAACTTGGGGGTTTTCACCAGACGGTTAGTAATATTGGAGTAATACGGCCGCAGAATATAGATAACGCCGGAACTTTCCAGGATCGACACCCAGGCTTTCGCTGTGGGAGCAGAAATACCTATCGCGTTGGATATCTCATTATACTTCAGTTCCTGCGATGTCCTGGCAGCCATATATATCAGAAAATCATAAAACTCACTCAGTTTCCCCACCTGGGCCAGTTCACGGATATCTCTCTCCAGATACGTATTCACATAATCCTGAAAAAAACGGTCTCTGTCCATTTCCTTTGTAATAAATCCCGGCATTCCTCCCTGATATATCCGCTCATATATTTGATGGATATTCTTTGGCCTGTTGTCTCCCATGCGCTCCCGGAGAGATTTCAGATCCGGATGAAATACCCGGCCTGTACGGTTTTCAATTTCCGCAGAAGAAAGCGCGGCCAGATCAAATACAGCCACCCTGCCCGCCAGAGAATCAGACGCATCCTTCATCATCCTGAACTTCTGAGAACCTGTCAGCCAGTACATTCCCCTGTTATCCTCGCCGGCAAGCGCCTTCTGATCCACAATCTTCTTTATTTCCAGAAGAATGGAGGGAACTCTCTGAAATTCATCAATGAGAAGAGGAAACCCATAAGTTTCGAAAAACAGAGCCGGATCTTCCTCCGCCAGACGGCGTGCGTTCCCGTCGTCCAGGGTAACATATTTCCGTTCTTTTTCCCTGATATGATAGAGCATTGTAGATTTTCCCACCTGACGCTGTCCACATACCATGACAACCGGATAACTCCGCGAGGCTTTCAGAATCTGCTCTTCCAGATGTCTCCTGATATACATGTTCACACCTCCAAAACGCCGCAAATCATCGTTAGAATTAAAGTCATACTTTATTTTACCCGAAATCATACAGGGTGTAAAGCATAATTTATATCTTCTTTACATAAAATCACACAAATATTGCTTGAAATGTTTTTCACATATGCTAGTGTGCAAATTACAATACGATCGATTATTTTTACACAAGGGAGCATTTATGAATAAGAAAATTTTATCTTTTATTCTGGCGGCGTCCATGGCGGCCGCCTGCAGCACAGCCGTATCCGCCGGGGAACAGGAAGGCGGCATTGTTGTTCTTTATACCAACGATATCCACTGCGCGGTAAACGAAGATGAAAAGAATCAGGTCCTGGGCTATGCCAGAACCGCCGGACTGAAGAAGCAGCTGGAAGCAGAGGGAAATGATGTCATCCTTGCAGATATGGGAGACGCGATCCAGGGAGATGTGATCGGCACCTTATCCGAGGGAGAATATATTATTGATATTATGGATCAGGTCGGTTATGACCTCGCCGTACCCGGAAACCACGAATTTGATTACGGAATGGATCAGTTCCTGTCTCTTGCGGAGGAAGCGTCTTTTTCCTACTTGTCCTGTAACTTTAAGGATCTGACTTCCGGAGAACCCATTTTTGAACCTTACGAGATAATGGAGGCCGGCGGAAAGACTATTGCATTCATCGGGATCTGCACGCCTAAGACGATCACTTCCTCCACACCGAAATATTTTCAGATTGAAGACGGGGAATTCATTTACGGTTTCGAGCAGGATGAAGACGGAACCGCTCTTTATGAATGTGTGCAGGAAGCCGCTGATTCCGCCCGCGACGAGGGAGCCGATTATGTGATCGCACTCTCCCATCTGGGAATCGACGCAAGCTGCACGCCCTGGACGTCCTCCGAAGTGATCGAAAACACTTCCGGGATCGATGTTTTTCTGGACGGCCATTCCCACAGTGTGATCGAAGGGGAAACTGTTAAAAATAAAGATGGAGAGAATGTCCTTCTCACTTCCACCGGAACCAAACTTTCCTCAGTGGGCGAACTTACCATAGCAGAAGACGGCACATTCAGCTCCGCCCTTATTTCCGGGGGAATGGAAGCTGATCCGGAAACAGAGGCATACATCAATGACATCAACACAGAATTTGAAGGTATCTTAAACGAAGTAGTTGCCG
>CALWGI010000175.1 GCA_944380045.1 uncultured Blautia sp. | reverse complement strand
GAAACGGTAGAGTCAAGAGAGGCCACTGTTTCCTGGGAAATGCGCCAGCTTGAGATCATGGACTGGATCACAAATGACGTTGACTGGATGACAGGAGACGTCCATGCGGATGTGAAACGTCTGGCATGGCATAATTGATATAATGAAGATAAACTGCGGCTCCATGGCAGGAGAAGATTTCCCTGCCATGGAGCTGCAACTTTTATGCGATAAGACCGAAGGACGGCCGTTGTGCTTGCACAAGTGAGTATCCGACAGGCAATGGACGCCGAACGGCAGTGCCGTAAGTTGCCTGCGGTATCGGTCAGACTGTATGGGGAAAGCTCCTTCCCATCCGGTTATTATTCCGGCTGTGTATGCGGACGTTTCTCCTGTACACGGACCTCTCCTGAGTCCAGTGCGGCGATGGTTCCATCCTCATACCGGACGATCAGCCGGCAGTCCTCGTCAATATCCAGAGCAGCCGCTTTTTTTGTTCCTTCCGGAAGAAGGACGAGGATTTTTTTTCCGATAAGGAAACTGCGTTTCCGGTAATCTTCTTTATAGAAAGGGCTTTCCGGGGACTGGCACAGTGTCATAAAACAGTTGAGAAACGCGGCGGCCAGCCTGTTTTTGCCGTCGTCCATGGCTTCTGAAAAAACAGCTCCGGCCTTATCCTTCAGTTCATCCGGAAAACCGTTCTGAGGAGAGTAAACATTGATTCCGATGCCAAGGATCACATAATCCAGAAAACCGTCCTCCAGACCGACAGAAGCTTCTGTGAGGATGCCGCTTACTTTTTTTCCATCCATATAGATATCGTTGACCCATTTGATCACGGGCTTTTTGTCAGAGAGAGATTCTATGGCATGGCAGGCTGCCACAGCCGCCATGATGGTATACTTCTTTGCCTTCTGCGCCGGACAGCGGGAAGGGCGGAGAAGAAGGCTCATATAAAGGCCTGTGTCCGGGGGAGAATAAAAGCTGCGCCCGGTCCGTCCTCTGCCGTTTGTCTGGGAACCTGCGATGAGCACACAGCCTTCCGGCGCTCCGGCAGCGGCTTTTTCCCGTAGGAGAGTGTTGGTGGAAACAGCGGCGGGAAGAACGGTCAGTTCTATTTGTGAGCAGGCGGACTCCAGATATTTCTGAATGCCCTGGACAGAAAGAATGTCCGTATTGGCGGCAAGACAGTATCCTTTGTTCTGAACGGCATGAATTCTGTAACCTTCCCTTCTCAGACTGTTAACGGCCTTCCATACGGCGGTTCTGGAAACGGACAGCTTTTCCGCGATTTCTTCTCCGGAAAAATAGACGCCTCTATTTTTTTCAAAGAGAGTAAGGAGTTTTTCTTTTGTTTTCATCTGATATCTGCCTTTCTCCCGGATGCTCCGGGCAGATCTGTCTGACACCCATGCAGTTCTTTTGGGCTGTGTCCGGGTTCCTGCCGGGTCGTTTCCGGTTTTGTCAGGGCAGGATAAACCTTCCCCATATATTTCTGAAAAATATCGTGGATCAGGGAATAGGTCAGCTTTGCCATGTGCTCCGGCGTTTCCTGGGCAGGGGAAGAAAGCCATGATCTGATCATGCCGACACATCCGTTCAGAACAAAAGCATAGGCGTGGGCGGCATCGGTGCCGCTGTTCAGCGAGTCCGCAGGAACAGGCGCAAGAATTCTGGCTGCCAGAAGGTTTTCTACCTTTTCTACAAAAGCCATGTCGCCCTTCGGTCCGAGAAAAGCCAGAAACAGCTCTTTGTTGCTGTCCAGGATAGAAAAGAAACGGGCGATAAAATTAATAACGCTGTCCCGGTCACTGTGATCGATAGGACAGACCTCCATTACCTGAACAATCTCCTCCATGACTTCTTCCTCTATTTTCTGGAGCATCTGATAAATATCCGTATAATGAAGATAAAAGGTGGAGCGGTTGATATCTACCTCATCTACAAGTTCTTTTACGGTGATCTCGTTGATGCTTTTCTCCTGCATCAGCCGGGCCAGGCCGCGGCGAAGCTGCGCCTTTGTCTTTCTGATCCTCCGGTCAACTTTTTCTGCCATAATTTCCTCCTGAAAAATACAGTCTGTTCAACAGACTTCTTTTATTCTGTCTATTACTGGATAAAACCATATGTTTTTGCGGCTTGTATTTTTTCTTATGGATAGTATAATACATCCCAAAATAAAAAACAACAGAATGTCTATTAATAGAACTATGTTATAAAAATTCTGCTGTATTTAAAACACAGATAAAAGAAAAACAGGAGAGGAATACAGATATGTTGAAAAACGAATGGAAAAGTCTTTTAAAAAACAAGATTCTGCTGATAGTAATTGCGGCGGTAATTCTGATCCCCGTGATTTACGCAGGACTGTTTCTTAAATCCATGTGGGATCCCTACGGAAATCTGGACAAACTTCCCGTGGCGGTAGTCAATCTGGATAAGAAGGCGGATTATGAAGGAACGCCGCTGGATATAGGGAGGGAAATGACAGAGGCGTTGAAAGAAAATGATTCCCTGGATTTCTATTTTGTGGACAGCGCAGAGGCCAGCCGGGGACTTGCCAATGGAACCTATTATATGGTCATTACTATTCCGGAGGATTTTTCTTCCAACGCGGCGACGCTTATGGACGACCATCCGAAGAAAATGGAACTTCTCTGCGAGACAAACCCGGGAACCAATTATATTGCTTCCAAGATGGGCGAGAGCGCTCTGACAAAAATAAGGGATGAGATCGCAGGTGAAGTGACAGAAACTTATACAAAAGCGGTGTTCGACCAGATTGCGGAAGCCGGAACCGGAATGCAGGAGGCGGCGGACGGAGCCGGAGAACTGAAGGATGGAATCAGAAAAGCCGGAGAGGGAAATGAGACAGTCACCGCTAATCTGGAAAAGCTGGCGGACAGTGTCCTGACTTTTCAAAATGGAGCGGAAACACTTGAAAAGGGCCTGAAAGAATATACAGCAGGTGTCTCTCAGTTGAACGATGGAGCGAAAACTCTGAAGAACGGAACGGACTCCCTTACCGCCAGGATCCCGGAACTGACAGAAGGAGCCGACGCTTTAGATAATGGCGTGAGACAATATACAGACGGCGCGGCAAAGCTGAACGCAAACTCCGGGCAGCTTCAGGCCGGAGCAGAAAGCCTGAAATCAGGAGCCGGGGATCTGGCAGAAGGCATGGATGCCTTAAAAGACGGCGCGGCGCGGTATATAAGCGGCGCAAACACTCTTGCCGACGGAATAGCACAGTATCTGGCAGGAACTGAGCAGCTTTCTGAAGGGGCGGAGAAATTATCGGCGCTGGAAAACCTGGGACAGATATCGTCAGGAATAAAGGAGCTAAACGATGGTGTTTCCAAAGGAGAAAATTCTCTGACAGAAGGAACAAAAAATTTAGAAGCCGGCCTGGGACAGCTTTATGAAAAAGTAAAGACTGTGTCGGAGAGTTCCTCGGCCGATACTCTGAAGCAGATTGCTTCTGGTATTTCCCAGGCGAAGACCGGTATGGAAAATGCGGGAAAGGAAATAAAAGGAGTAGAAAACGGGATATCGGAGGCTTCTCAGGAAATCGGCCAGACGGCGGACAGTATAAGCGCTGCCGCAGGTGAGATCGCGTCGGCAGCAGGAGTGCTTCAGGGATCCTTTGAATTTGTTTCAGACGGATTCAGCACTGCGGCGGGAATAACGGAACAGTGCGCCGCAGACGCAAACGGCCGGATCGAGGAGGCGAACCGTCAGATTGCCGCGGC
>CALWGI010000174.1 GCA_944380045.1 uncultured Blautia sp. | reverse complement strand
TCTGCAGTCGGGATTCCGTTCCCTGCAGGGGTCGGGGGAGGAGCAGAAGGAGGATCCGCTGGATTTCGTTCTCTGGAAACCGAAGAAAGAAGGCGAGCCTTACTGGAAATCTCCCTGGTGCGACGGCCGCCCCGGATGGCATATTGAATGTTCTGTAATGTCGAAGAAGTATCTGGGAGACGAGATCGATATCCACGCCGGAGGCGAGGACCTCATTTTCCCGCATCACGAAAACGAGATCGCCCAGAGCGAATGCTGCAACGGCAAGATTTTTGCCCGTTACTGGATGCACAACGGATTTCTGAATATCGATAACCGTAAAATGTCAAAATCTCTGGGGAATTTCCGTACGGTCAGAGAGATCGCGAAGCAGTATGATCTCCAGGTGCTGCGTTTCTTTATGCTGAACGCCCATTACAGGAGCCCGCTGAATTTCAGCGCGGACCTTATGGAGTCCTCGAAGAACGCCCTGGAGCGTATCGTGGAGGCTGCCGGACGTCTGAAAGACCGCCGGGACGCGGATCAGAGAGAAATGACAGATGGCGAGAAAGAACTTCTTTCCACCGCGGACGGATTTGCGGTTAAATTTGAAGAGGCGATGGACGACGATTTCAACACGGCGGACGCCCTTGCTGCTGTGTTTGAGCTGGTGAAATTCGCCAACACGAAGGTGAACGAAGAAAGTACGGGCGCTTTTGCGGGATATCTTCTGGATATCATCGTCAGACTCTGCGACGTTCTGGGTCTGATCGTCCTGAAAAAAGAAGAAGTTCTGGACGAGGATATCGAAGCCCTGATCGAAGAACGTCAGGCTGCCCGGAAAGCAAAAGATTTCGCCAAGGCGGACGAGATCCGCGCGAAGCTTCTGGATATGGGGATCGAACTTAAAGATACCCGTGAAGGTGTAAAATGGAAACGCGTATGAACGAGCTGAGAGAGCTGTTCGGCCTGAAGGATCCGGATATCCGCAGTTATTCGCCGCTGACGCTGGCCTATATAGGAGACGGCGTTTACGAGCTTGTCATCCGGACGATCCTTGTAAAGAAGGGCAACTGCCCGGTGAACCGCATACACAGGAAGGCCAGCAGTCTTGTGAAAGCATCGGCGCAGTCCGCCATCATGGAGAAGATAGAGGAGCACCTCACTCAGGAAGAACATGATATATACCGGAGAGGACGGAACGCCCATTCCCCTACGATGGCGAAGCACGCCACCATGGCGGATTACCGGAGAGCCACAGGATTTGAGGCGCTGATAGGGTATCTGTATCTGAAAGAAGAATACACACGGATGCTTACGCTGATCCGTATGGGAATCGGAGAGGAGACAGTATGAGCGATATGATAGAAGGCCGCAACGCGGTGCTGGAAGCCTTCCGTTCAGGAAGATGCGTAGATAAATTATTTGTGCTGGACGGCTGCCAGGACGGCCCTGTGCGCACGATCATCAGGGAAGCGCGCAAAAAAGACACCATAATCAATTTTGTCCCGAAAGAACGCCTGGATCAGCTCAGTGAAACCAGATCCCACCAGGGAGTGATCGCCCAGGTGGCGGCTTATGAATATTCTACGGTGGAAGAGATCCTGGCGAAGGCGGAAGAAAAAGGCGAAGCTCCCTTCCTGATCCTTCTGGATAATGTGGAGGATCCCCATAATCTGGGAGCCGTGATACGTACCGCCAACCTGGCGGGTGCTCACGGGGTGATCATTCCCAAAAGACATTCGGCGGGCCTCACCTCCGTGGTGGCGAAGACGTCCGCCGGCGCTCTTAATTATACTCCTGTGGCCAGAGTGACGAATCTGGTCCGCACCATGGAGGATCTGAAAGAAAAGGGAATCTGGTTCGTCTGCGCGGATATGGACGGACAGACCATGTACGATCTGGATCTTACAGGCCCCATAGGGCTTGTGATCGGGAATGAAGGAGAAGGGGTCAGCCGTCTTGTAAAGGAAGCCTGTGATTTCACGGCGTCGATCCCGATGCGGGGCGACATCGATTCCCTGAACGCGTCGGTAGCGGCGGGCGTTCTGGCCTTCGAGATCGTACGGCAGCAGCTGGCTAAGAAGAAATAACAAGACTCAGAACGCGAAGCGGAGGCAGAATGAAGGATTACGCAAACTGCAGTGACGAGGAACTGATCCTTAGGCTCCATGAGGGAGAAGAGGAGATTTCCGATTACCTCATGGAAAAGTATAAAGAATTTGTCCGCCGGAAAGCCCGGGCCATGTATCTGATGGGAGGAGAGACAGACGACCTCATCCAGGAAGGGATGATCGGGCTTTTTAAGGCGGTGAAGGATTACCGGCCGGAGAAGGACGCTTCTTTCAGGACTTTCGCCGGATTGTGTATCGACCGGCAGCTGTACAGCGCGATCCAGAGCTCCAACAGAAAGAAACACCTGCCTCTGAATTCCTATGTGTCGCTGAACAGCGAGAACGAAACGGGCGATCTGGAGGGCCAGTGGTCGGAAAATCCGGAGGCTCTGATCATAGACCGGGAGAGGACCAGCGCTCTGGAGGAAGAGATCCGCAAAATGCTAAGCCCCATGGAAAACAAGGTGCTGAAATATTATCTTCAGGGGTATGGATATGTAAAGATCGCGGAGCTGATGGGCAAAAATTCCAAGGCCGTTGACAACGCGCTTCAGAGAATACGGGGAAAGATTCAAAAAATGCAAAAAACAGTTGACAACCCATCCCATATCTGATAATATAATCAACTGTGAGCGGCAGAAAGACGCCGCGGTCCATAAAGTGCTGATGTGGCTCAGTCGGTAGAGCGTCGCCTTGGTAAGGCGGAGGTCACGGGTTCAATTCCCGTCATCAGCTTAAGAAAGCCCTTGATTTTTCAAGGGCTTTTTTCAGAATAACGAGGAGGAAGAGAGATGGAGAACGAAACCGTTTCCAAGAATTTTATTGAGAATATTATTGACAAAGACCTGGCCGAGGGTGTTTACGATACCGTGCATACACGTTTTCCGCCGGAACCCAACGGCTATCTCCATATCGGACACGCGAAGTCCATACTTCTGAACTACGGGCTTGCCAAGGAATATAACGGCAAATTCAACATGCGTTTCGACGACACGAATCCCACCAAGGAGAAGACAGAGTTCGTCGATTCCATCCTGGAGGATATCCGCTGGCTGGGAGCGGACTGGGAAGACCGTCTGTTCTTTGCGTCCGACTATTTTGATCAGATGTATGAGGCGGCGGTAAAACTGATCAAAAAGGGCAAAGCATACGTCTGCGATCTGACGGCGGACGAGATCCGTCAGTATCGCGGCACTCTTACCGAGCCGGGTAAGGAGAGCCCCTACAGGAACCGCAGCGTGGAAGAGAATCTCCGCCTTTTTGAAGAGATGAAAGAAGGAAAATACCAGGACGGGGAGAAAGTGCTCCGCGCAAAGATCGATATGGCTTCCCCGAATATGAATATGCGCGACCCTGTGATCTATCGTGTGGCTCACATGACGCATCACAATACAGGGGACAAATGGTGTATTTATCCCATGTATGATTTCGCGCATCCCATCGAGGACGCGATTGAAGGAATCACTCATTCCATCTGTACTCTGGAATTCGAGGATCACAGACCGCTTTACGACTGGGTGGTAAGAGAACTGGAGTATCCCCATCCGCCGAAACAGATCGAGTTCGCGAAGCTGTATCTTACCAATGTGGTTACAGGTAAGCGTTATATCAAGAAACTGGTGGAAGAAGGAATCGTGGACGGCTGGGACGATCCCCGTCTGGTGTCCATCGCCGCGCTGAGAAGAAGAGGATTTACTCCGGAGTCTATCAAGATGTTCG
>CALWGI010000173.1 GCA_944380045.1 uncultured Blautia sp. | reverse complement strand
AGTTCACTTACTATATGACAGGCCGGGAGTTTTCGGATAAAGTATTCGTAGCGGAAAACATGTCTGACAAGCCTGTCCTGGAACTTAAAAATCTTTCCAGGGAAGGAGCTTTTTCTGATATAAGTTTTTCCCTCAGAAGAGGGGAGATCCTTGGTATTACAGGACTTCTGGATTCCGGACGCACGGAACTCGCTCTGGCTATGTTCGGTCTTCGTCCGGCAGATTCCGGAGAGATCCTGAAAGAGGGACAGCCTCTGCAGATCAAAAATCCCAGGGACGCCATAGCGGCAAAAATCGGTTATGTTCCGGAAGACAGGCTTTCCGAAGGTCTGTTTCTGACACAGTCTATCGGAGATAATATTATCATTTCCGAGATCGACAGACTGAAAAAGAGCAACGGCCTGTTTGACCGGCCGAAACGCAACGAGGAAGTGAAAAGATGGGTCGGTGAACTGGAAATTAAAACAGATAATCCTGATAATCCCGCCACAACACTTTCCGGCGGAAATCAGCAGAGAATCGTTCTGGCCAAATGGCTGGCATGCGATCTTGACGTTCTGATCCTGAACGGGCCTACCGTAGGCGTGGACATCGGTTCAAAACACGATATTCACATGATCCTGCAAAAGCTTGCCGGTCAGGGACTGGGAGTGATCATCATTTCCGACGATCTTCCTGAGGTTATTCAGAACTGTTCCAGAGTAATCGTTATCCGGAACGGAAAGATCAAATCTGAATACAATACCCAGACAGTCAATGAAAAAATGATTCTTGACGATATGATGTAGGAGGCGGTCAGATGAGCAGAAGAATTAAAAAAGCGTTTCGTTCAAACGAACCGTATATACTTATTATAATTATTATTTTGGGCATTTTCATACAGATCCGCTCCGGCCAGTTCTTTACCGGGAATAATATCGTGGATCTTTTAAGTGCGCTGATCGTGCCGGGTTTGTTTGCTATCGCAGAATTTCTTGCCCTGATTTCAGGCGGAATCGACGTATCGTTTCCGGCACTGGCGTCTCTTTCCGCATATGCGACAACGAAAATGCTTCTGGACATGGGGTATGAGGGGAATGTTATCGCAGCCTTTGCCATTGCCCTCCTTATCGGTGCTGTACTTGGTGCGATCAATGGATTCTTTATCGGTTATCTGAATCTGAACGCCATGATCGTTACTCTTGGAACGGCAAGTATCTTCCAGGGGTTTATGCAGGGCGCGCTGAGAGCGAATCAGCTTTCTGTTATTCCTTCCGGCATGAAGGCTTTTGGAACAGCTTCATTTATCACCGCGACCAATAAGGTAAATGGTCTGAGTTCGATCCTGCCTTATACATTTATTATTCTTGTCGTGGTCTGCGCAGTGATGTTTTATCTGTTCCGCTATACCATCTTCGGACGCGGGATCTACGCGATTGGCGGAAACGCGCAGAGCGCGCATACAGCAGGTTTTCATGTGGAAAGAACAAAATTTCTGATCTACATTATTATCGGCATGATCGCGTCTGCGGCGGGCATATGCCGTGTGTGCATGATGCAGCAGTGCCATCCCACCAATATGCTGGGTATGGAAATGAACATCATTGCCGGCGTCGTTCTCGGCGGAGTTGCCCTTACCGGCGGAGCAGGTACTCTTACCGGCTGTATGCTGGGTACGTTCCTGATCATTCTTGTGGAGAATTCCATGATCCTTCTTGGCATCCCCACAACCTGGAGCGATGTGTTTGTAGGACTCGTCATTGTGATCGGCGTATCTCTGACGGCACTGCAGTCCGCCAGATCCTCTAAGGTCAAAAAATCTGCGGCAAAGGGGGAAGCATGATGAACAAAGTGAAAAGTATTTATCGGAAAAATCCTGAAGTGAGCAGACTTTTGATCATCATGATCTGCTGGCTGGTTTTCATGATGTTCACTCAGGCGGAAAAATTCTTCACCGGAGCCAATTTCCTGAACATGGCCGGAAAGTTCCCCGAATACGGCTTAATGGCAATAGGAGGCATGCTTTGTATGATCACGGGCGGAATCGATCTGTCTGTGGTGGGAACCGCCAACATGGCCTCTATCATCAGCGCCTTTACGCTGATCCATGTATTCGGTGAAGACGGAAGCATGCCCATGGCGTTTTCCGTGGCCATCTTTGCAATAGCGATCGTGGTGGGACTTGTGGTAGGAAGCCTGAACGCTTTCCTGATTTCCCAGCTTGGAGTTCCGCCCATTCTCGCCACACTTGGCGTAAATGAGCTGCTGACCGGTATCTGTATTGTAATGACGGACGGTTCTACGGTTTCCAAGTTCCCAAAAGAATTCAGCACTTTTTTCAAAGGCGAGCTTCTTGGATTTATTCCGTGGAGACTTGTGGTATTTATTATTGTAGCCGTGGTGATTTATATCATGCTGGAAAAGAATACCTACGGTACAAAACTGCGCTTATATGGTACAAGCGCTCATGTGGCGAAATATTCCGGCATCAATACATCGGCGCTCTTATTCCGCACGTATATTACTTCATCCATCTGCGCGGCTCTTGGCGGCCTGATGATGCTGGCAAGCTACGCGTCGGCGAAACCTGATAACGGTGAAAACTACACCATGCAGTCCATTCTTCTGATCGTGCTCGGCGGCGCCAGCCCCAACGGAGGCAAGGGAAGGCTTTCCGGAGTGATCGTAGCGATCATTCTTCTGAACATGATCGAATCCGGTATCAACCGTTTCAGAAGCATATCTACATACTATGTAAAACTTATTTGGGGCGCTGTTCTGATCCTTGCTCTTGTGATCGACTACATGAGCCAGAAACCGAAGCGCTCAAAATAGCAGGAGGAGTACATATGCCGAAAAAAGTATTATTTGCCGGAGAATCATGGACGGCAACGCTTACGGAGGTAAAAGGCTTTAACAGCTTTGTCTCCTCAAAGTATGAAACCGGTCTGGGATGGATTGACCGCGCTGTAGAGAGAGCGGGATATGAATTTGTATATATGCCGAACCACGAAGCCAACGATCATTTTCCTTTTACAATGGAAGAACTGAAGGAATACGCCTGCGTGATCCTTTCCGATATAGGAGCGGACACGCTTCTGATCCCGTCGGAAACATTTTCCGCAGGTAAAATGTTCCCCAACCGCTGCGCTCTGTTGAGAGACTATGTGCTGGAAGGCGGAAGCCTTCTGATGATGGGCGGGTATATGACGTTTACAGGAATCGGAGGCCAGGGAAAATGGTGGGCGACTCCGGTTCAGGATATCCTTCCGGTCCAGCTTCTGCCTTACGATGACAGGATGGAGCACTGCGAAGGCGTTCGTCCGGAGATTGCCGCTCCGGATCATCCGGTATTCCAGGGTATCGAAGGAGAGTGGCCGAGGGTTCTGGGATATAACAAAAGCGTTTTAAAACCGGATGCGGAGCTGGCGGCGTCTGTCTGCGGCGATCCGTTTATTGCTTTCCTGCGATGCGGCAGGGGTAAAACCGCTGTTTTTTCCAGTGACTGTTCGCCTCACTGGGCGCCGCTGGAATTTTGCAACTGGAAATATTATGATCAGCTTTTTAAGAATATTATTGATTATATTACAGGCTGATAAAGGTAAGGCATAAAGCGTAAATCCGGTTTCTTAAATAAAGAAGGAGGAAAAATGCATGAAGACAATTAAAGATAAACAGATACTTGTAGGCGCGGATTTTGCAGGTTTTCCACTGAAAGAAGCGGTTGTGGCCCATCTGAAAGAATACGGATGGACGGTAACGGACGTGGGAGTGCGCTCCCCCCAGGATGATGATACGGATCTGATGTTTCACCGCATCGGCCTGCGCGTCGGCTCTATGATATCAGAGGGAGAATTTG
>CALWGI010000172.1 GCA_944380045.1 uncultured Blautia sp. | reverse complement strand
GAGCTTCTGGAGATCGTGAAGGGACCGGATTTCCCCACAGGGGCAACGATCCTTGGGACCAGAGGGATTGAAGAAGCATATCGCACCGGAAGAGGTAAGATCCGCGTCCGTGCGGTAACGAACATTGAGACTCTGCCCAACGGCAAATCGAGGATCATTGTAACGGAGCTTCCCTATCTTGTGAACAAAGCCCGTCTCATCGAGAAGATCGCGGAGCTTGTCCGCGAGAAGAAAATCGACGGGATCACGGATCTGAACGACCATTCCAGCAGGGAAGGCATGCGGATCTGTATAGACCTGCGCAAAGACGCCAACGCGAACGTAGTGCTGAACCAGCTTTATAAACATACCCAGCTTCAGGATACTTTCGGCGTGATCATGCTCTGCCTTGTATCCAACAGGGGAAGCCTGGAACCGAAGGTGCTGAATCTGTCAGAGATGCTGAAGTATTATCTGGCGCATCAGGAGGATGTTGTAACCAGAAGGACTCAGTACGATCTGAATAAAGCGCAGGAGCGCGCTCATATTTTGGAAGGCCTTCTCAAGGCGCTTGACAATATTGACGAAGTGATCCGTATCATCAGGGGATCCAGAAGCGTTCAGATCGCGAAACAGGAACTGATGGATCGCTTTGAGCTGACGGACGTACAGGCTCAGGCGATCGTGGATATGCGTCTCCGCGCTCTCACAGGTCTGGAAAGAGAGAAGCTGGAGGCTGAATATGCGGAACTTATGGAAAGAATCCGTAAATTAAAAGCAATCCTCGCAGACAGGAATCTCCTGCTCAGAGTGATCCGGGAAGAGATCCTTGCCATTTCCGAGAAATACGGAGATGACAGAAGAACCGCTATCGGTTTTGACGCCTACGATATTTCCATGGAGGATATGATCCCCAGGGAAAATACGGTTATTACCATGACGAAACTTGGTTATATCAAGAGAATGACCGTCGATAACTTCCGCAGCCAGAACAGGGGCGGCAAGGGTATCAAGGGCATGCAGACTCTGGAGGATGATTATATCGAAGAACTGATGATGACCACCACGCATCATTATGTAATGTTCTTTACCAATACCGGGCGGGTATACCGTCTTAAGGCTTATGAGATCCCGGAGGCGGGAAGAACCGCCAGAGGTACGGCGATCATCAATCTTCTCCAGCTGATGCCGGATGAAAAAATCACAGCGGTTATTCCCATTAACCGGTTTGAGGAAGGCCAGTATCTGATGATGGCTACCCGAAACGGTCTTGTTAAGAAAACGCCTATACAGGAGTACGCAAATGTCCGGAAGGTTGGTCTTGCGGCAATCGCGCTCCGGGATGATGATGAGCTGATTGAAGTAAAGGCTACCAATAATAAGAAAGATGTTATCCTGGTAACGAAGTACGGACAGTGCATTCGATTTAAGGAAACAGATGTGAGAAGCACAGGAAGGGTTTCCATGGGCGTCAGAGGAATCAATCTGGCTGACGGAGACGAAGTGGTCGCTATGCAGCTGAATTCCCAGGGATATTATCTCCTGGTCGTTTCAGAGAACGGCATGGGTAAAATGACTTCCATCAGTGAATTTACTGTTCAGAACAGAGGCGGCAAAGGCGTGAAGTGCTATAAGATCACAGAGAAAACCGGAAACGTGATCGGCGCCAAGGCTGTTAATGAAGAGAATGAGATCATGATGATCAATACAGAGGGAATTATCATCCGTCTGCAGTGCTCGGATATCTCCATTCTGGGAAGGATCACGTCAGGAGTGAAGCTGATCAATCTTCCTGACGGCGTTACGGTTGCAAGCTTCGCGAAAGTAAGAGAAAAAGAAGAAGAGAGAGCGGCCGGTGATGAGAGCGGAACTGCGGATAAAACAGAAGAACCGGGTTCAGGATCTGAAACAGAGGAAAACATACCATCAGAGGAATAAGAGGTAAACAGATATTATGGATAACGAAAAAACTGTCAGACGCACCGGAACAGCGCAGCGGAGAAAGTCCGTAAATCGAAAACCGGCGGGAAACAGCGGAAGGCGTTCTCAGAAAACGCCTTCTGTAAAACTTCCGGATATCAGAATTATCGGAGGCGCAGCAGCTGTTGTTATACTTATCGTTGTTTTTGTATTGGTTTTCCGCGGATGCGGAGTCAGTCACAAGACGCCGGAAAGGGTGGTAAGAGCTCTGATCGAATCGTACGCGGACGGCAACGAAAGAAAAATCAGGAACTGTTATGGGGTAAAGAAGGCTGACGACGATCTTCAGAAAGAGATTACGGCAACTATCGAATATTTTCAGGCGCATAATCCGAAGAAAACAGAGATAGACAGCTGTGATGTGATTTATGAAGACGGAGATTATACATATATATATGTCGTCTACGAGTTTGTGCTTCAGAATGAAGAAGCTTATCCCTGCATCAGTACCTATATGACGCAGAAAAGAGATGATAAGTATTATGTGCTCCAGCCATCAGAAATCACAGACGAGCTGAGTATGCAGGCCGCGGAACAGTATGCTTCCTTTATGCAGACAGACCCGTACAAAGACTATGTGACGGCATACGAAACCTTCACCAAAAAGAATCCGGGATATGAAGAAAAACTTGCTGCCGAGCTTAGCTGATATCATCTTTGAAGGAGTGAAAACGTCAAAATGAAAAGAATTATAATGATGGTATTAAGAAATATCCTTCTGGTACCCTTTGCCTGGTGCAAGCTCTGCTGGTATGCGTCGCACGCCGATCAGTACCCCGAAGAAAAACGTTATGCGCTTCTTAAGATGATCGACGACAGAGCGAACAAAGGCGGAAATATTACGATAGACGCCCATGGAACAGAGAATATACCCGGGGAAAACGGATTTATTTTCTATCCGAATCATCAGGGGCTTTTCGATGTGCTTGCAATACTGCAGGCATGTCCGGTCCCGTTTTCTGTAGTCGCGAAACAGGAAATTGGAAACGTACCTTTTCTGAAACAGGTATTTGCCTGTATGAACGCGTTTATTATTGACCGGGAAGACATCAAGCAGTCCATGCAGGTGATCATCAATGTAACCAGAGAAGTAAAAAAAGGACGAAATTACCTGATCTTTGCGGAAGGAACCCGCAGCAAACAGGGCAATCATCCGCTGGATTTTAAAGGCGGCAGTTTTAAGGCCGCTATGAAAGCAAAGTGTCCGATCGTACCGGTGGCCCTGATCGATTCATATAAGTCCTTCGACACCGGTTCTGTGGCTCCTCTGACAGTGCAGGTTCATTTTCTGCAGCCTATTCCCTATGAGGAATATAAAGATATGAAATCAACAGAAATTGCGGCGGAAGTAAAGCGCAGAATAGAAGAAACCATCAAAAACAACGGCGGATGGGATTAAGATTATCATGAAAATACTCCGGAATTTTCCGGAGTATTTTTTGTATGTAAACAGGGAAAAAATAATTAAAATTATTGTAAAAAACAGGTTGACAATGTAAACGGCGTTATGTATAATAAACAATGCGTTTCAGATGAAAACGCCTTCAAATTGCATAAGAAATTATGAATTCGGAGTCTGGAGAAGTACTCAAGAGGCCGAAGAGGTGCCCCTGCTAAGGGTATAGGTCGGGTAACCGGCGCGAGGGTTCAAATCCCTCCTTCTCCGTTTGAAGTTTTTGAAAAAACTTCAAAAAAAGTATTGACAATCTGAAAAGATTGTAATAAAATGAATAAGCTGTCTGAGAGACAGGAACCTTGATAACTAAACAGTGAGACACATACGATTCTCGAAAATTCCATTTATTAATTTTTTCGAACGGTTAATAAACCAACAAACAGTAAAAGGGATAGGTAACCAGAGGTTATCTTGACCGGAACAAACTTA
>CALWGI010000171.1 GCA_944380045.1 uncultured Blautia sp. | reverse complement strand
ATCAGCGCCACGAATCCAAGCAGGCTGTCAACAGAGGAATGCACCGCGGATCCCATCTCGATGAAAGCCTCGATCGGCATTCCGAAAGCCTTACCGTAGGCGGGAAGCAGAACGAACGCATTAAACAGGCAAGCTGCCGCCGTAGTCAGCAGCGTACCCGCCGCCATTCCTTCCACCGCGTGTCTTCTGCTCTTCACATGATGCAGACGGTACAGAATTCCCGCCGGCACCACGAAGGTACAGCCGAAGATAAAGTTGGCCAGATCTCCCACTCCGGCCGTAAGGGTTCCTTTGGTTACCAGATGTACCAGAATCTTCACCAGCTCGATCACAACTCCCGCCACAGGTCCCATGGCAAAACTTCCTACCAGAACCGGAATCTCCGAGAAATCCAGCTGATAGAAGGACGGAGCCAGGAAGGGGATGGGGAATTCCAGATTCATCAGTACGCCGGCCACCGCTCCCAGCATCGCGATCTGGGTGATCGTCCTCGTCCGGCTCCTGTACATCGCATTTCCATTTCTCAATACCTGTTCACTCATAATTGTCCTCTCCTTTTTGAAAAATTTTCGTATAAAAGAAAATTCCTGCAAAAAGAAAATCCCCGGGAATATTCCCGGGGAAATGAGCACTAATAGTGGTGTTCTTCTCTCATCCAGACTATACTGTCGGTTCTGGAATTCCGGAGCATTATGCTGTCAGCTCTTCCGGTCACCAGATCAGCCGCCTTACGCGGGTCGCGGACTTTACCGCCGGTAGGGAATTCCGCTCGCTGTGAAAATCACAATCCGCAGTCACCCTGCCCCGAAGAATTTTCTTTTACCTGAATTGTATTATAAGCTATTAAAAAGCGGATTTCAAGGATTTTTTTATTTCCGGACAGATTATAAGGGCCACGGCCATTTTTATGATATCTCCCGGAATAAAAGGCAGCACGCAGGCGCTCATGGCAGCCGCGACGCCGGAATCCGTGATCACGCAGAACCAGGCTGTGCCAAACACATAGCAGACAGCGGTTCCAAGCGCCATTGCAAGAAACTGTACGATCCTGCTTTTCGCATGGCTGATCATCACTCCTGCGATCACTGCCATGGGGATAAATCCGATGATATATCCGCCGGTCGGTCCCGCCAGCTTCCCCGGACCGCCGGAAAATCCGGAGAACACCGGAAGCCCCGCCATACCGATCAGAATATACACGAAGCAGCTCAGCGAAGCCATCTTCCATCCCAGCAGATAAACGGAAATGTAGATCACCAGAGTAGTAAGCGAAATGGGAACCGGCCCCACCGGAATGGAAAAGGGCGCCAGCACACATGTCACGGCAGTCATAAGCGCAACCGCGCACAGACGGTAGATCCTGCTCCTGGTGTTTATATTTGTATTCGGTACAGATTCATAGGTTTTAGTCACTTTTTTTATCCTCCAATGGATATCCTATCTCTCTTCACGGAAGTAGGGAAGTCCCAGTCCTGCCGGAGGCTGGTGTTCCTTCTTCTTACGGAAGCTGGTGATTACCAGAACGATGATGGTAACTACATAAGGCAGCGCTTTGAAAACTTCCTGCATACTTCTTCCCAGTCCGGGGATGTACAGATACAGGATGTAGAGAGCGCCGAAAAGGAAGGCTCCCCATATAGCGTTCAGCGGTTTCCACAGAGCGAAGATTACAAGGGCAACAGCAAGCCATCCTCTGTCGCCGAAGCCGTTATCCGTCCAGGTTCCGCCGGAGTACTCCATAACAAAGTACAGGCCGCCCAGACCCGCAAGACCTGCGCCGATGCAGGTGGAAAGATATTTATACTTCGTAACGTTGATTCCCGCCGCGTCCGCGGTCGCAGGGCTTTCTCCGATCGCGCGGAGGTTCAGTCCGTATCTGGTGCGGAACAGGAAAATAGAAAGCACCACTGCAGTAATAATGCACAGGTAAGTCATGAAACCATAGCTGAAGAGCAGGTCTCCCAGCACCGGGATCTTCGATAATCCGGGAATCTTCGCTGTGTAGGCTCCGCCTGTGACCTTCACGGAAATCTGTCCCACGCCGCCTGCCAGCTTGGAGATGGATCCGCCGAAAAAGTTGCCGAATCCGGTTCCGAAGATGGTCAGTGCAAGACCGGTAACATTCTGGTTCGCCCGAAGGGTGATGGTCAGCACACTGTAGATCAGGCCGCCCAGCGCCGCGCAGGCAAAGGCACAGATAAATGAGAGCAGCACGCCGATAAAGGCGTTTGGATCCGGATTATCTTTCTCATAAAGGAAAGCAGCCATCAGGCCGGAAATGCCGCCCATATACATAATTCCCGGGATACCCAGGTTCAGGTTGCCGGATTTCTCCGTCATGATCTCGCCAAGCGTGCCGTACAGGATACAGATGCCCTGTACAATGGCTTTCTGGATAAAAATTATAAGTACACTCATAGCCTCTGCCTCCTATTTCTTTGTACGCTCAAGTCTGTAGTTAATGAAGAATTCCGCTCCGATAAGGAAGAACAGGATGATTCCCAGGATAACGTCGGAAGCGTTCTCGTTCAGTCCGTACTGGGAAGCGATCTGTACCGCTCCCTGCTGCATGAACACGATACCGAAAGATACCGCCAGCATGATAAACGTATTAAATTTGGAAAGCCATGCCACGATAATGGCGGTAAATCCTCTTCCGTCCGCCGTCATCGTGGAGATCGTATGGCTGGCGCCGCTGACGATAACAAAGCCCGCGATACCGCAGATCGCGCCGGAGATAGCCATGGTGCGGATGATGACTCTCTTTACATGGATACCGGCGTATCTCGCCGTATTCTCGCTTTCTCCAACTACTGCGATCTCATATCCCTGTTTGCTGTATTTCAGATAGATGAACATCACCACGGTGAAAACCATGACAATAAGGATATTCCAGCCGTATCTCTGTCCGAACAGCTCCGGAAGCCAGCCGGCCTGGGTAGCCTGGTTGATGATTCCAACCGTATTGGAGCCCTTGGGATTCTCCCAGAAAACAATACAGTAGGTAACCACCTGCATGGCAACATAGTTCAGCATCAGAGTGAACAGTGTCTCGTTTGTATTCCAGTATGCCTTGAACACTGCCGGGATGATACCCCAGATCATGCCGCCCACAGCGCTGGCTACAAACATTATGATAAGAAGCAGCACCGGAGACATGGCGTCTCCCGCATAGATCATGGCCGCCGCCGCACAGGCTCCTCCGATGAGGATCTGCCCCTCCGCGCCGATATTCCAGAAGCGCATCTTAAAGGCGGGGGCAAGGCCAATGGAGATACACAGAAGCACCATGGTATCTCTCAGCGTCTGCCATACACGTCTCTCAGAACCAAGAGCGCCGTCCCAAATTGCTTTATATACATCCAGAGGATTCATCCGTACCAGGGCAAAAATAACACCCGCACAGACGATCAGGGAAAGAATCAGAGCCACGATACGAACCAGAAGTCTCTTCTGCCACGCAAGATGATCCCGTTTTGACATTTTTAAGAAAGGTTCTTTATGCATTACTGTTCCCCTCCTTTTTCATGTTTCGTCATCAGAAGTCCGATTCCTTCCTTGGTAGCTGTCCTGGCATCCACAATTCCGCTGACCCTGCCGCCGCAGAGAACCGCGATCCTGTCGCAGAGTGCCAGAAGCACATCCAGATCCTCGATCACACAGACAACCGCCACACCGTTCTTCTTCTGTTCATTAAGAAGACGGTAAATCGTATGAGAAGAATTAATATCAATTCCTCTGGTGGGATAGGCAACCATAAGTACTTTCGGATTCTGGGCGATCTCACGGCCCACCAGAACCTTCTGCACGTTTCCGCCGGACATCTGGCGCACCGGCGCGGAAATGCTGGGCGTCATGATCTCAAG
>CALWGI010000170.1 GCA_944380045.1 uncultured Blautia sp. | reverse complement strand
ATCAATTATCTGATAGCCTATCGACTGAATGAGGCAGCGGTACTGCTCAGGAAAACAGAAAAGAAAATCATTACAATTTCAAATGAAACCGGGTTTAATAATGTTGATTATTTTTGTAAATTATTCAAAAAACACTATCATCTTACACCGACTGAATATCGAAAAAAATAAAAATTATATTGTGGACGCAATATTCCTCCTCTGAAAATTTCTGCAAGATCTGCCTGTTTTTGCGTACACATTCCTGTGCTGACCAGTTCCCGTCTTTCCATGTGTCACCACCTCCTAAAATAAGCATAAAAAATGCCCGGATTCCTCCAAGCATAAAAACATCACCGATCAATTCTAACCGGTGCCGTTAAACCAATCTCTTTATTTTTTCTCTGAAAACTCGTATGCCTGATCCACCCAATCAAACAGTTCTTCGTCCAAATCCGATATGCCGCTTATTACAATATGCGTTGTCCACCGTCCCGGGTATGGCTCTGTCTTGACTGCCACACGCCCTGATTCTAAAGGATAAGGAAGCCCAAGTGTTAATACAAAATAATCATCCGGAAGCTCCGCTTTCTTTTTTACTCTCAAAAATGAAACACAGGCATAAACGTGGCGATTAGAAAATGTAATCTGCGATTTCTGCACTTTCATTTTGGTATCCGGAAACCGTGACTCGATTTTATCAGCAAACACTTCATATAAAGAAAATGCCGTCTGATGTTTATCAAAAAAGAACAGGACATCCTGATTAATATAAGTCATCTTCACTCCTTAAACCCGGAATAATGTTCCTGATTTGTTCTCTTAAATTCTCTTCCGCATTTTGGACATATCCACATTTTTACACTCTCCACAATTTGACTGTTTCTCCTGATCCTTAATCCTGTAATAGTCTACCATCGCCAGGGTCTGGAGCAAGCTCCGGCTTTGGCTCATTGCCCGCGCATTTTCGGTTGCTCAAGAGGCACACAGTTTCTACCCAGACAGTCTCGCAGAACTGGTCCACGCAGCACGCCTTCTCCAGGCGGTATCCCGCCGCGAGGAAGCTCTCCAGGTCCCGGGCAAGACTGGTCGCCTTGCAGGAGACATACACAATACGGTCCACCCCGTAGGAGAGGATCTTCGGCAGGGCTTTGGGATGAATGCCCTCCCGCGGCGGATCCAGAACAATCACATCCGGCTTTTCTTCCACTTCATCCAGGATCTTCAGCACATCCCCGGCCAGGAATCTGCAGTTCTCAAGGCCGTTCAGCACCGCGTTCTCCCGGGCGGCGGCAACAGCGTCCTCCACGATCTCCACGCCGATAACCTCCTTCGCCACCGGGGCAAGAAGCTGGGCGATGGTTCCGGTGCCGCTGTACAGGTCAAAAACCTCCAGTCCTTCTGTGTCTTCAATGTAATACCTGAACACCGAATACAGCACCTCTGCCGCCAGAGACTTGGGCTGAAAAAAGGAGAACGTGCTGATCCGGAATTTAAGTCCCAGAAGGGTCTCATAGAACCAGTCTTTCCCGTAAAGGATCCTGGTCTCGTCGCTCTTCACCACGTCCGACAGCGAATCATTGATGATATGCATGATCCCCACGATCCGGCCCTCAAGGGGAAGCGCAAGAAGCATCTCCTTCAGCGGCTCCAGATCGTGCTCCTCCTGGCTGGTGGTAACAAGATGGACCAGGATTTCCCCTGTCGTCACTCCTCTTCGCAGGACAAGATGGCGCAGATAACCGGTATGCTGCATTTTATGATAGTAGGAGACATTGCGCTCCCGGAAATAATCCCGCACGCATACAAGAATATCCGTCATATCCTTATGGACCAGCTTACAGTCGTCTGTATTCAGCACGTCGTAGGTGCTGCCTTTTTTGTGCAGGCCCAGAGACAGCGGCCCGTCCTTATATTCGTCGCCGAAGGAAAACTCCATCTTATTCCGGTATCCGAATTCTTCCGGACTTCCGTGGATTCCCTCCCAGATATAATCCGGCTTTCCTTCGCCGACCGTCTGCCCGCCCTTTATCAGGACCGGCTCCAGCAGCTCCCGGATCTGCCGTTCCTTCATCTCAAGCTGGGATTCATAGGACATGGTCTGATACATGCAGCCTCCGCAGGCGGGAAAAGAACTGCACACCGGTTCCCGTGTCTCCAGAGGCGATTTCTCCGTCACCTCCAGAAGCCGGCCCTGTACTTTACCTTTCCGTTTCTTCTGCACCGCAAACCTGACCTTCTGCCCGGGAATGCCGTTTTTCACTGTAACCTGCTCTTCCCCGGTCTGTATGCGCCCCTTGTTGGGAAAATCCACTTTCTCAATAATACCCTCGTATACTTCGCCTTTTTTCATTCTCCACCTGTTCCTGTAATTTATCGTTCACGCCGTCTCCCGGAAGGAAACGCCGTCCTGTCCATCGTATCTTTACCTTAAAACAGCCCCGGCACAAAACCGGAGCTGCTGCTCATAAGCTTATTCTTCTTCGTCTTCAAAATAATCGTCGAAATCGTCGTCGAAATCCTCTTCAAAATCTTCCAGATAATCCGGAGCAAAGAAGCGATATACCGCAAACGCAATGGCCGTCACTGCAGCGACGGTGCCGATGATCGCCAGTACCCAGAGGACTGTATTCTTCTGCTTATCGTCTTCCTTTTTCTTTAAAACTGTGAGTAATTCTTCGATTTTCGCATTAAGATTATTCATAGTGCGCACCATCCTCTCTTCATTCTTCCCGGCATGTATACTGCCGTTCCTGAGACAGGTCTCTGCCGATCCATGACCCGCTCCTGCCCGTAATCATTTGTAACTCTTAGTATAACACTATCCCTGGGATTTTACCAGAAATTATATGAAATTTTAGATTTTTTTCAATTTTGCGAACCCGGCAAACATTTTTTTCGTTCCGACCCTGTCGAAGTCCACCGTAACCTCATAATCTCTGCCGCCTTCCACAATATTCTTCACAATACCCACGCCGAATTTTACGTGGCGGACCGTATCGCCCACGCCGTAATCCAGAGAATCCGCTTTCGTCACTTTGAAATTCTGGGGCTGAAAGGCGTTTGCCTGAAAAGCCATCCGCATCTGGGCGTAACCGCTTTTGGCAGACGACGTCTCCGGGATCTTCGGTTTTTTATCCTGAATGGTCTCGCCCAGCTCCACCAGTTCTCTGGGAATCTCTCTCACAAATCTGGAAACACGGTTGTACTGGGTCTCGCCGCGGATCATTCTCTGACGGGCGCTGGTAAGGGTAAGTTCTTTCATCGCCCTTGTGATCCCCACATAACAGAGCCTTCGCTCCTCCTCCATGTCAGAGGGATCCGCCGAAAACACGCTCATGCTTCCGGGGAAAATACCGTCCTCCATACCGGCGAGGTACACGTTGGGAAATTCCAGTCCCTTGGCGCTGTGCAGCGTCATCAGGAGCACGTAATCCTGCCCCGGATCCACCGTATCGATATCCGCGATCAGCGCGATCTCCTCCAGAAATCCGGAGAGCGAGGCCTCTCCTCCCTCTGCGGATCTTAAGTTCTGATAGGACACGGTCTTGGAGATGAGCTCGTCGATATTCTCGATCCTTGCCCTGGATTCTTCCGTATCCTCTGCCTTCAGTTCATCCACATATCCGGTAAGGTCGATGATCTCCTCCAGGATTTCCTCCACAGTATAAGCCTGGGCCTTGCTTTTGAGAGACTGGATAAAAGATACGAAGCCTTCTATCTTCGACGCGGCCCTGCCGATGGATGGGATCTCCCCTGCGTTTTGCAGAGCCTCATAAAAGCTCATCTGCATGCTGTCCGCGTAATCCTGCACTCTAGTGATGGTCGTGGCTCCGATCCCTCTTTTGGGAACGTTCAGGATCCTCTTTACCGCCAGATCGTCCGCGGCGTTGTCAACAGTCTT
>CALWGI010000169.1 GCA_944380045.1 uncultured Blautia sp. | reverse complement strand
TACTATGTGAATGATAAAGGAAAACAGGTGCAGATTTTGGATGCGGAACTGGCATGAGTACAATAGGACTGTTTTGGCTCTTGCCCGCGTCCTTGGTTGCCTGACGCTGCGCGTCGTTGAAATATGCGGGAACGGTGATAACCGCCTCGGTAACTGTCTCGCCAAGATATCCTTCCGCGTCTTTTTTCAGTTTCTGAAGGATCATTGCGGAAATCTCCTGGGGAGAATATTTCTTGCCGTCGATTGTTACACGGTAATCTGTTCCCATCTCTCTTTTAATAGAAGAAATAGTTCTCTCTGCGTTTGTAACTGCCTGACGTTTCGCAGGCTCGCCTACCAGACGCTCTCCATTCTTTGTAAACGCTACGACAGAGGGTGTCGTTCTTGCGCCTTCTGTATTTGCGATAACGGTTGGCTGTCCGCCTTCCATAACTGCAACACAACTATTTGTTGTACCTAAGTCAATACCAATGATTTTTCCCATGATAATTTTCCTCCTGTATTATTTGTCTATCTATAATGATGTTCGATTCACTAAATTCGTCTTTCCCTCTGGTCGGACTCACTAAGTTCCTTCGAACGATCTTCGCACCAGATTCATTCTTCGCCTTCGGCTTGAATTCAACAAGTGCTCTGGATCAGTTTGCAACTTTTACCATACTGTGACGGACTACAAATCCTTTATAGGTGTATCCCTTCTGGAGCTCTTCCACAACCATGTTCTCTCCGGCGTTTTCATCCTCCACATGCATCACTGCATTGTGGAAGTCCGGATTGAACTCTTTTCCAACGGCTTCGATCGCTTCCACGCCCAGCCCCTCCAGAGTGGTGAGAAGCTGTTTGTAGATCATCTGCATACCGTCCGCGAAAGCGTCTCCTTCCGGCGCCTGGGCCAGTCCGCGCTCAAAATTGTCTACCACAGGCAGGATCTTTTCAATAATCTCTCTTGCGCCTATGATGTACATGCTGGACTTTTCCTTTTCTGTACGCTTGCGGTAATTATCAAATTCCGCCATACTGCGCTTCAGTCTGTCGGTCAGATCCTCCACCTGCTGTTCCAGTTTATCTTTTTTCTTTTTTCCAAAGAAAGAGGTTTTGCTCTTTCCCTCTTTCGCATCTTCCTCAGGAGTATCCTTCTGAGGCTTTTCCGCCTCTTCCTTCTGTTCCGGCTCTTTTGCCGCTGTTTCCGGAGAACCTTCTGACGGTTCTTTCACAGCTTCGCTTTCAAGAGCCTCTTTTCCGGCTTCCTCCTGCACTTCAGATGTCTTCTTGTTTTCTTCTGACACGTGCTCTCTTCCACCTTTCTATATCTACCTATTGGCTGTCTTCCTTCTTCTTTTTTCTTCCAAATACCTGATCCAGTTCGTCTTTGAGGGTTTTCAGATTATCCACCACATTCTCGTAATCCATCCGCTTCGGACCTACGATACCGATGGTTCCGTGCATTCCCTCTCCCAGTTCATAGGTGGCAGTCACAACGCTACAGTCCTTCATGGTGTCGATCGGGAGTTCGTCTCCGATATAAACCTGAACGCCTGTGTTATCTGTATCCGCCATCCGCTCCTTTACAAAGTCCGCCAGTTGCTGCTTTTCCTCAAAAGCGGAAATCAGCTCCGTAGCCTTTGTCTTATCGGAAAGCTCAGGATATTTGAAAAAGTTTGTCGCTCCTGAAGTATAAATCTCCAGATCGTCCTCGTCTACCTGGATAGTCGCGGCCACTGCGTCAAGCACTCTCGCTACCAGTCCGCTGTGGATACCTGCCTGCTCCTTCAGTCTTGCGATCATTCCCAGGTTAATGTCCTGAATGGGAAGACCATTCAGATTCGTATTCAACAGAAGATTCAGTTTCAGGATCGTTTCGTCATCCATCTCCTCGTCAAGATCTATGATCTGGTTACGGATGACGTTTCCCTCACAGACCACTACCGCCACAAGCTGCAGCTCATTGACTCTGGAAAGCTGTATGAACTTCAGACGGCTTCCGCTGTACTGGGGCACGGAAATCATAGCCGCGTAATTAGTGTTCGAGGCAAGTACCCGCGCTACTTTCTTGAGTACTTTTTCCATCTTGTCGGTCTTCTCGATCATCAGATTACGGATTTCCTGTATTTCCGCTTCCTTTTCCTGCATCAGCTCATCTACATACAGACGGTATCCTTTATCGGAAGGAATCCTTCCTGCCGACGTATGGGGCTGTATGATGTAGCCAAGGTCTGTCAGGTCTGACATTTCATTCCGGATGGTGGCTGAGCTGACATTCAGGTCTGTGTACTTGGAAATTGTTCTGGAACCTACCGGCTCGCCTGTTTCCATATAGGTTTTGATGATCGCTTTCAGTATCTTTCTCTTGCGGTCGCTCAATCCTTCTTCCACATTCTCAGCTCCTTTCCGCTTTTGTCCGTTAGCACTCATCAATTAAGAGTGCTAACATTTACATTGTTAAGATAGCACCGTTGTAAACATTTGTCAACATTATTTGTAAAAATTTTTTTGAAAAAACTGTGACTGATTGACAGCACATATAATATAGGATAAGAAAGGAGGAGTTTTCCCGAAAGCGTACTTTCCGGGAAAACTCCTCCTTTCTCTCAGGGTTCACAGGTCATAGCCTCTGACATAATACATACTCCCATGGCTCCGACGGCCAGGGTTTTTTCTATCTGTACCTGATCCAGACGGATCCCGCCGATGGCGTAAACTGGAAGAGAAACAGCCTGACAGACTTCCTTCAGAAACTTCACCCCTCTGGGTGGAAGATCTTTCTTGCATTCCGTGGCATAAATATGGCCGGCGATCAGGTAATCCGCCCCTAAAGCCGCCGCTTCTTCAGCCTCCTGTACGCTGTGTACCGAGCAGCCAACCGCTATTTTCCCCAAGTCCTCTGTTCCTGTACTACGCAGTACAGGAAGAGGAAGATGCAGGCCGGCGGCCTCTGTTTTTACCGCCGCCTCCCTGTAGGTATGGCAGTAAAAAGGCACCTGATATCTATCGCAGATTTCTTTTACCTTTCCGGCCAGCCGGGTATAGGCTTCCTGTTCCAGATCTTTTTCTCTTAACAGAATCCTCTCCGGTCTTTTCTTACACAGGCTCTCGATCTGTTCCAAAAAGGGGCGTACAGACAATTTCCGGTTTGTCACAACTGTAATCCGGGGCCAGAGATCTTTTTCCATTATTCCCCCTTCTTTCTTACACATAAACATACTCCGCCATCACTGGCTGAAGATCTTCTTCCAGCAGGCTGTCATAGACCTCCCGGACGGACCGTTCGTCCGAGATCTCAAACTGAGCGTCTCCCTTATCCTCCAGCTCTTCTACATGCTCTCCGATACCGGTGCTCACGCCGGCAGAAATCTTGGTGGCGGCGATCTTCACCAGGTTATCCCTTACCCTGGCGCACTCTCGTGTAGAAATGGTGATTCCTGCAAAAGGCATAAACAGGCGGTAAGCGCAAACCACCTGGAGAAGCTGGGCCTCGTGAACGTCCATAGGATTGATCTTATCGTTGTTAATAATAGGACGGAGCCTGGGACAGGAGAAGGAAATCTCTGCCTGGGGATATTTTTTCTGTAGATACCAGGCATGCATACCTGTGGCAAAGGCGTCTTTACGAAAATCGTCCAGTCCCAGAAGGGCGCCGAAAGCCACGCCCCGCATACCTCCCATAAGAGCTCTTTCCTGGGCGTTGACACGATAGGGGTAGATTCTCTTATGGCCTGCCAGATGAAGAGTCTCATACTTGTCTGCATGATATGTCTCCTGAAAAACTGTCACATAGTCTGCTCCGCATTTATGGAGATAGGCGTACTCATCAGAATTCATAGGATAGACCTCCAGACCGATGACCCGGAAATATTTTCCGGCAATCTTACAGGCCTCTCCGATATA
>CALWGI010000168.1 GCA_944380045.1 uncultured Blautia sp. | reverse complement strand
GGCGTACATGATCACATGTCCTTCGCTGTTGCGGGCGGCGCGGCCTATGGTCTGGATAAGAGAAACCTCGGAACGGAGGAATCCTTCCTTATCCGCGTCCAGAATAGCGACCAGGGTGATCTCCGGAATGTCAAGACCTTCCCGGAGAAGGTTGATCCCCACCAGGACGTCAAAAACGTCCAGGCGCATATCCCGGATGATCTCCGCCCTTTCCAGAGTGTCGATATCCGAGTGAAGATAACGGACCCGGATCCCCACATCCTTCATATAATCCGTAAGGTCCTCCGCCATGCGCTTGGTGAGGGTGGTGATCAGGATCTTGTGGCCTTTTTCCGTTTCCTTATTAACCTCGCTGATCAGATCGTCGATCTGTCCCTCTACAGGCCGAACTTCCACTTTAGGATCCAGAAGGCCCGTAGGCCGGATGATCTGCTCTGCCCGGAGAAGTTCGTGCTCCGCCTCGTACTGGCCCGGGGTGGCGGAGACGAAGAGCACCTGATCCAGTTTACTCTCGAATTCCTGGAAGCTTAAAGGACGGTTGTCCTTGGCGGAAGGGAGACGGAACCCGTAATCCACCAGAGTCTGCTTCCGGCTCTGGTCGCCTGCGTACATGCCGCCCACCTGGGAAACAGTCTTATGGGACTCGTCTATGATCAGAAGAAAATCATCTTTGAAATAGTCCATCAGAGTATAGGGCGGCTGGCCCGGCGCAAGTCCTGTAAGATGCCGGGAATAATTCTCGATTCCGGAACAGAAGCCGGTTTCTTTCATCATTTCCACGTCAAAGTTGGTCCGCTCGGCGATACGCTGCGCTTCGATCAGTTTGTCCTCGCCCTTGAAATATTCCACCTGTTCCCGCATTTCCGCGAGAATGGCGTCCGCCGCCCGTCTGATCTGTTCCTGGGGAACCACATAGTGGGAGGCGGGGAAGATCGCCGCGTGGGTGTTCTCGCTTTTGATCTCTCCGGTAAGTACGTCGATATCCGTGATCCGTTCGATCTCATCCCCGAAAAATTCCACGCGTATCGCCCGGTCAGTAGAGTTGGCGGGAAAAATTTCCAGTACGTCGCCCTTTACCCGGAAAGTACCGCGATGGAAATCCATTTCGTTGCGGGTGTACTGGATATTGATGAGCTGCCGGATCACCTCGTCCCTGTCCTTCTCCATGCCGGGGCGGAGGGAGATCATCATGTCGAAGAATTCCTGGGGAGCGCCCAGACCGTAGATGCAGGACACCGACGACACAACGATCACGTCCCGACGCTCGCAGAGAGCGGCGGTGGCGGAAAGACGCAGTTTGTCGATCTCGTCGTTGGTGGAGGCGTCCTTGGCGATATAGGTGTCCGTGGAAGGCACATAGGCTTCCGGCTGATAGTAATCGTAATAGGAGACGAAATACTCCACCGCGTTGTTGGGAAAGAATTCCTTAAATTCTCCGTACAGCTGCGCCGCCAGGGTCTTATTGTGGGCAAGCACCAGCGTCGGCTTATTTAACTGCTGGATGACGTTGGCCATGGTGAAGGTCTTGCCGGAACCGGTAACTCCCAGAAGAGTTTCGAACTGGTTTCCTTCCTGAAATCCCTTTACCAGCTGGGCGATAGCTTTCGGCTGGTCGCCGGTGGGTTTGTATTCTGATACTAATTCAAAATGATCCATAAAAAATCTGCTCCTTTGTAACTTTTGATACCATGCATACAGGAAAATTGCCAGTGACAGTTTTTTTGTAACGTGCAATATCAGCTGCCATTAAAAAATTCTTCTTCAAATACCAACTCAGCGATGGCCTTTGGCACATTATAGCAAAGATAACGATAAAAGTATATAGGATGAAAACTCAAAAAGTACAAACGTTCGAGTGTACATCTGTGCTTTTTTACCATTCCTTCTGTATATTGTTGGCATGCTGCTATCAAATATTCCTCAGCCACTTCGTCTATTTTCCTCAGCTTGGAGTAATCGTAGTATTTCGTTTCCCAGCTTTCCGGAAGGAACGATAAGGACTGCTTCCTGCGGGGGGGGGGGAGGGGGGAAGCGGCAGGGGCAATCTTTTACCGGCCTTTTGTGCAAAAAATGCAGATAGGAGAAAACTGTCCGATAGAAAAATTTATCTTGACAGACAGGAGAGGGAAGCTTATACTGAAAAAGTAAAAACAGGGGGAGCTTGTAAACAGGCTGAGAGGAAGTTGTGAACTTCGACCCGGGAACCTGATTTGGATAATGCCAACGTAGGAAGAAAGACGAGATTTCAGGAGATGGCAGCGTCCGTCTCTTTTTTCTTTTTATGCGATACCCCAGAGGACAGACATCTGAGAGGTTTCGGGCTATGGTTCCATATAAAAACAGAATACAGATCACAGTTGAGAGTGAGCCAACGGGTTCATGAAGGGGTACACCACCACGGGTGTATTACTTTATGAACCCTTTTTTATTCTCTGGGTGACAATGATTCCGGAAAGGAGAAAAAGATGATCGTAAATGGAAAAAAGACAGCCTGGGAGGCCGGTCTGACAGTGGAGAGTCTTCTGAAAGCAGGAAATTACCGGACAGACCGGGTTGCTGTGGAAAAAAACGGAAAGATTGTTCCGAAGAAAAATTATCCCACAGAAGAGATTCTGGAAGAGGATCAGATAGAGATCGTCAGTTTTGTGGGAGGAGGCTGATCTTATGGAGAAAAGGATCCCTTGCAGAGAAGAGCTGCAAAATGCCCTTCTTGCCCGGTGTACCGGGGAAGAGGTGAAAAAGCTGAGAAATGCGGAGGTGGCGGTGGCAGGTCTTGGAGGACTGGGTTCCCATGTGTCAGTGTTTCTGGTCAGAGCAGGAGTGGGGCATCTTCACCTTATTGACTTCGATAAGGTGGATCTGACCAATCTGAACCGGCAGCATTATTTTATTTCCCACCTGGGTATGGATAAAACAGAAGCCCTGAAGGAGCAGCTTCTTCAGATCAATCCCTGGCTGGATATAAAGACTAGCTGCGAACGGGTCACGGAAGAGAATATTCCCCGGCTTTTTCAGAAGGCAGATATTATCTGCGAAGCTTTTGACAGGCCGGAAAATAAGGCTATGCTGGTTAACGGTTGTCTGGAGCTTTTTCCTGAAAAACCTCTGGTATGCGCCAGCGGAATGGGAGGCTTTGGAAGGAGCAATGCGATCGTCACCAGGCAGGTGGGAAGAAATTTCTATCTCTGCGGAGACAGTACTTCCGGGATTGAGGAAGGGCAGGGACTGGCAGCGCCCAGGGTGGCCCTGTGCGCTGCCCACGAGGCAAACCAGATCCTGGAACTGATACTGAATGATACTAAAAAGAAATGAGGGAAGAAAAATGAACTATACAAAAGACACTTGGAAGATTGGGAACCATGAATTTACCTCCAGGTTTATCCTGGGATCCGGGAAATATTCTCTGGATCTGATAAAGGCGGCAGTAGAGCAGGCCGGGGCCCAGATCATTACGCTGGCTCTTCGCCGGGTAAACGAAGGAGGCGCCGCCAATATCCTGGATTATATCCCCAGGGGAGTCAGCCTTCTGCCGAATACTTCCGGGGCCAGAGACGCCCGAGAAGCCGTGCGGATCGCCAGGCTTTCCAGAGAAGTCTGCGGCAGCGACCTGGTAAAGATCGAGATCATGCGGGATACCAGATATCTGCTTCCGGACAACCAGGAAACGATAAAAGCTACAGAAATCCTGGCAAAGGAAGGCTTTACTGTTATGCCCTATATGTATCCGGATCTGAATGTGGCCAGAGATCTGGTACAGGCAGGCGCCGCCTGCATCATGCCTCTGGGAGCGCCCATCGGTTCCAATAAAGGCCTGTGTACCAGGGAATTTATCCAGATCCTCATTGACGAGATCGATCTGCCGATTATCGTAGACGCCGGTATCGGAAGACCTTCCCAGGCCTGCGAGGCTATGGAAATGGGGGC
>CALWGI010000167.1 GCA_944380045.1 uncultured Blautia sp. | reverse complement strand
CTGGAGAACTCTTTTGTATTTTCTTCAATAAATTCTGTAAGTTCTTCAGGTTCCGATGCGCGCTGCAAGAATCCGAATACCAGCTTGAGATCTGTGCGGAAACGTTCCGCATGAGGATATCTCCTCACATCAATCAGGTGGACGGGATAATCCGCGATCTTCTCCCTTACTTCTTCCGGAAGGGTCCGGAGATCCATCATCTCCTTCAGGCAAAGTGGCCCGTCCCACTCCTGCTCGCCGAAGTACAGTACTACGCTGAGCACCGGAACCAGGTGATCTTCTCTTCCGAAACCGGAGAGATATTCCGCGTCGCTCAGGTCTTTCTTCCTCTTATGTTTCCGCCGGATCTCACTCCACTGCTTATCATAGAACGCCGCGTCCCCGTTCAGCACCTTCACCGGCATGGCATAATGGATATCACTCTGCTCCTCAATGGCCAAAAGCATCACCTGCATGCCGAACCGGACTTTCCTCACCAGATCTTTGGCAACAACCCGTACATTGACGATATTGTCTTCATCTTTTAGTATACTCGCCGCCTCGCTGTCCAGCTCCATGATATCTGACGCCGCCACAGCACTGCTGCCTTCAAAAAGCTCGTTGTTCAGGAGATCGGCGATCCTGTCCGCCGCTCCCAGGTAGATTTTGGACACTACATCCTTCTTACCCATAGATCCTCCTTTCCTGCAAGGAGGAACACTTCTCCCCTGTGACCCTCCCTGCTTTGTTGAATGTTTCGTTAATAGTGGATTTAAAAAGCATAGAAGTTTCACAGATTTGAATTAAAAGAGTAAGATAAGCTCTTAAGATATGTTAGAAATTCATTTATGCTTTTACAAAATGGTAGCACATACTGGTCTCTGTGTCAAACAAAAGTTATTGACAACAAAAATTATAGCAAAAAAATTACAGCAAAAAGATGGAGCCATCACAAAGCGGATCTTCGCAACAGCGTGTCTGCTTTGTGATGACTCTCATCTTCTGCGTAACTTTTGCGTAAGTTTTTTATCGTAACTTTTTTATTATAACTTTCTCATTGCAAAGAATTCATCTGCTTTTACTTTTAGTAGAACTCATTATGAAGCAGCTCGTGCTCCTTACCCTTCAGCAGTCCTGCGTACAGTTCGATCACAAGCGGATTCTCATCGGATTTCTTGATGATCATGGTATTGTCCGCATTGTAAAGTCCTCTCGCTCTCGCCGCTTTGGTTCTGGATCCTGCCCTAGTCGGCTGTCCGCCTCCCATGATACAGCCGCGGCGGCACGCCATAACCTCGATGAGATGATAGTTCGCCTCTCCGCTGCGCACCTTGTCCATTACCTTCCTTGCGTTGGCAAGTCCGCTGACTACGCAGATGTTAAGCTGTGTATCCTTATAGGGTACGCTGAATTCCTTGATTCCCTCGTCGCCGCGCACGCCGCACTCGGAAATCTCTCTCATGGCTTCTTTGGTATGTTCGGGACTCAGTCTCCGGAGAACGGCCTCTGTAACACCGCCGGTAACACCGAAGATCACGCCGCCGCCGGAACCGAAGCCGAAGGGCATATCGCAGGCTTCCGGATCCAGAGAAGCGAAATCAAGTCCGAAGTTGTCGATCATGCGGATCAGTTCCATTGTGGTGATCACGATGTCTGTATCCTGCTCGCCGTGAGTAAAGCTGTTGGGACGGATCGCCTCGGCTTTCTTGGCTGTACAGGGCATGATGGCAACCATCACTGTCTTCTTCCCGTCCGCCTTCTCCGGATCATGGAAATATTCCTTAATGACTGCGGAAAGCATTCCCATGGGGGAACGGCAGGTGGAAACATTGGGAACAAAATCCTGGTACTGGTCTGTGACAAATTTCACCCACGCCGGACAGCAGGATGTAAGAAGAGGAAGATTCTCTCCCGACTCCAGTCTCTTCAGGAATTCCGCCGATTCTTCCATGATGGTCAGGTCGGCGCTGAAGCTGGTGTCGTATACCTCGTCAAAGCCCATTCTGTGAAGGGCGTTGACGATCTTGCCCATGACGCTGCGTCCCTTGGGCTGGCCGTAGTGATCTCCAACCGCCACGCGGACCGCCGGAGCGATCTGCGCCACAACACGCACGTTAGGATCGGAAAGGGCCTCCCACACTTCGTCCATATGAGTCTTGATGGAAATGGCTCCTGTAGGACAGTATACGCGGCACTGTCCGCAGTTAACACACTGGGTCTCCGCGATCTTCTTATTAAACGCGGGCATTACCATAGCGTCCGTACCGCGGTACGCGAATCCCAGCGCGCCGATTCCCTGGAGTTCCTCGCAGGCGCGCACACAGTCGCCGCAGAGGATACATTTATTGGGATCACGCACGATAGAGGGTGAACTGTCGTCGATCTCGCGGATCTCTCTCGTATTCTTAAAACGGATATCTCTCACTCCGAAACGGTGTGCAAGTTCCTGGAGCACGCACTCGCCGCTCTTCACACAGGTGGTACAGTCTCTGCAGTGCGCCGCCAGAAGCAGCTCCACGATCAGTTTTCTGTATTTCTTGATCCTGCCGGAGTTGGTGTAGATCACCATTCCGTCTCTCGGCTCCTCGGAGCAGGACGCGAAGGTCCTTCCTCTGTCGTCCTCTACTGTGCAGAGACGGCATGCGCCGAAGGTGGAAACCTCGGAATGATAGCACAGTGTCGGTATATTGATGCCTGCCTTGCGGATTACGGTCAGGACATTCTTTTCGTCGGTAAATTCTACTTTTCTGCCGTCAATAGTCATTACGCCCATAGTACGTCCTCCCTTCTATGCTTCCACATAAATCGCGTCAAAGTTGCAGTTATCCTTGCAGGCGCCGCACTTGATGCAGAGTTCATTGTCAATGTGATACGGATGCTTGATCTTGCCGGTGATTGCTCCTGCCGGACAGTTCTTCGCACATTTGCCGCAGCCGATACAGAACTCGGGATTGATGTGGAACTGACGAAGGGCTGTGCAGACCTTCGCGCGGCATTTTTTGTCACGGATATGTTCTTCGTATTCGCTGCGGAAGCGTTTCAGGGTGCTGATAACCGGAAGAGGCGCGCTCTTTCCAAGGCCGCACAGAGCCATGCTCTGCACCATGGCCGCAAGTTCTTCCAGTTCGTCCAGATCGGACATCTCTCCCTTGCCGTCGACGATCCTCTCCAGGATCTCCAGCATACGCTTGGTGCCTTCACGACAGGGAACACATTTGCCGCAGCTTTCTCTCTGGGTAAAGCTCATAAAGAATCTGGCGACTTCCACCATACAGGTATTCTCGTCCATAACAACGAGTCCGCCGGATCCCATGATAGCGTCAAGTTTCTTGACAGAATCAAAATCAAGAGGAATATCAAGCTGATCCTCCACCAGACATCCGCCGGAAGGTCCGCCGATCTGTACACCCTTGAAAGCGGCGCCGCTCTTCAGGCCGCCGCCGATGTCGTAAATAATATGGCGGAGGCTGGTTCCCATAGGCACCTCGATCAGTCCCGTATTCTCGATGGAACCTGTCAGTGAGAAAGTCTTCGTTCCCGGGCTTCCCTCTGTTCCGATGGTGCGGAACCAGTCGGCTCCCTGAAGGATGATCTTCGGCACGTTGGCGTAAGTCTCAACGTTATTGAGAACCGTGGGTTTGCCCCACAGGCCTTTCTCTACGGTACGGGGCGGTTTTACACGGGGCATTCCGCGGTTTCCTTCGATGGAGGCTGTCAGTGCGGATCCCTCGCCGCAGACAAACGCGCCCGCTCCTCTGTTGATATGTAAATGGAAATTCACGCCGGAACCCAGGATGTTCTCTCCGAGGATCCCGTATTTCTCCGCCTGTTTCATAGCCATACGCAGACGCTTAACGGAAAGAGGATACTCCGCTCTTACGTAAATATATCCGTTCTCCGCGCCGACAGCGTAAGCGGCGATGATCATTCCCTCGATCATCTTGTAGGGATCGCCTTCCA
>CALWGI010000166.1 GCA_944380045.1 uncultured Blautia sp. | reverse complement strand
TTTTCAGAAGCTTGTCAATAGAAAACGCCTATGATAATATATTAATATCAAAGTGAAGAATATAAACGAAATTTACTTTTGTTAATATATAATTACTTTCCGGGAAATGTGTGATTTCAGATATGGCATGGAAAGGGGGCGGAAATAGTGAGGAAGAAACTTCCCATCGGGATTGAAAACTTTGAAGAATTTTTCTCTGAGGATTTTTACTATGTAGATAAAACATTATTCATAAAAGAGTTACTGCAGAATTGGGGAAAGGTAAATCTGTTCACCCGTCCGCGACGGTTTGGCAAGTCCCTTAATATGAGTATGTTGAAATGCTTCTTTGAGATAGGAATAGATCCGGCGCTGTTCGACGGCTTAAAGATAGCGCAGGAAAAGAGCCTGTGCGAAAAATATATGGGAAGGTTCCCTGTGATCTCTATCAGCCTGAAAAGTGTGGACGGAAGGAGTTTTGAGTCGGCGTCCGTAGCATTGCGGACGCTAATAGGAAATGAAGCCAGACGTTTTGCTTTTTTAAGGAACAGCACTAATTTATCGAATGATGAAAAAGAATCCTATGCACAGCTGACAGAGGTAGGGCCTGCACAGGGCGGGTTCTATACCATGACGGAAGGCATGGCGGCGGCAAGCCTGCAAACTCTTTCCCAGCTCCTCGAAAAGCATTACGGCCAGAAAGTCATCCTGCTGATCGATGAATATGATGTTCCGCTTGATAAGGCGTTCCAGGCAGGATATTATGATGAGATGGTCAGCCTTATCCGTAACCTCCTCGGTAATGCTCTGAAAACCAACAACAGCCTGTATTTTGCTGTACTTACCGGATGCCTGCGGATCTCGAAAGAGAGTATCTTTACAGGCTTAAATAACCTGAAAGTACATACGATCTCGGATGTACGATATGATGAGTACTTTGGGTTTACCAATGCGGAAGTGGATGAACTGTTAGAATTCTATGGACTGTCAGCTTACAAAGATACGATTAGGGACTGGTATGATGGATATTGTTTTGGAGATACGGACGTGTATTGCCCCTGGGATGTGATCAATTACTGCGATGAACTGCTGGCAGCGTCGAATACTCCCCCAAAGAATTACTGGGCGAATACCAGCGGAAATGACCTGATCCGTCGCCTGTTAAAGAAAGCGAACCTGACGACAAAAAATGAAGTGGAAGAGTTGCTAAACGGCGGGCAGATAACGAAACGTATGAAACAGGAATTAACATACCGTGAGGTTGACGACAGTATCGAAAATGTGTGGAGCGTGCTGTATGCCACAGGTTATTTGACAGGGAAGCATGTGGAGCAGGAAGATGCGGATATCTTTCGTCTGTGGATCCCCAATGGAGAGATCCGGAAACTGTTCTATGAATTGGTTGAAGACTGGTTCCGTGAGGTAACGCGTTCCGATATGAGCAGGATCAATCGCTTCTGTGCGGCGTTTCCTGCCGGAGATACCGATACGATCCAGGACATGCTTAACGATTATCTGTGGGATTCCATCAGCGTGCGGGACACGGCTGTGCGCAGGAACATGAAGGAAAACTTCTATCATGGGATGTTGCTGGGACTTCTGCGCAGCCAGGACAGCTGGCTGGTGAAATCCAATGCGGAAACAGGAGAAGGCTACAGTGACATTTCCATCCAGACGCCGGAGAGAACCGGGATTGTGATCGAGCTGAAATATGCGGATGATGGGAAACTGGAGACCGCCTGCGCGGAGGCCCTAGAACAGATTGAAGAGAAAAAGTATGCGGAAGGCCTGAAGCGCAGGGGCATGAAAAAGATCATCAAGTATGGTATTGCATTTTACGAGAAGGAATGTATGGTGGCGACGGTGTAAAATAACGGCGCGCTGGCCTTTGAAAATGAAGGACAAAGGGATAAGGAGTAATGTGTGGCTTTAGTTATGGTATGGAAAGGGGGCGGAAATAGTGAGGAAGAAACTTCCCATCGGGATTGAAAACTTTGAAGAATTTTTCTCTGAGGATTTTTACTATGTAGATAAAACATTGTTCATAAAAGAGTTGCTGCAGAATTGGGGAAAGGTAAATCTGTTCACCCGTCCGCGACGTTTCGGAAAAACCCTGAACATGAGTATGTTGAAATGCTTCTTTGAAACAGGGAAAGATCCGGCGCTGTTTGAGGGACTAAAGATCATGCAGGAAAAGGATCTGTGTGAGAAATATATGGGGAAATTCCCTGTAATCTCTATCAGCCTGAAAAGTGTAGATGGGTTGAACTTTGAGTCGGCGTCTGTAGCATTGCGGACAGTTATTGGCAACGAGGCCGGAAGATTTCGTTTTTTAAGGAACAGTGACAGATTGACGGATGATGAAAAAGAAGCCTATGCACAGCTGACAGAAGTTGGTTCGTCACAGGGCGGAGTTTATACGATGACAGGAAAAATGGCAGAAGCAAGCCTTCAAACCCTGTCCCAGCTTCTTGAAAAGCACTTTGGCCAGAAGGTCATTCTACTGATCGATGAATATGACGTTCCGCTGGATAAAGCGTTTCAGGCCGGATATTATGATGAGATGGTAAGCCTCATCCGCAACCTGCTGGGAAATGCGCTGAAAACCAACGACAGCCTGTACTTTGCCGTACTTACCGGGTGCCTGCGGATCTCAAAAGAGAGTATTTTCACCGGGCTTAACAATTTAAATGTAATGACCGTATCAGATCCATATTTCTGTGACGGTTTTGGATTTACGGAAGATGAAGTAACAGAACTTTTAAATTACTACGGACTGGAGGAGTTCCATGATACAGTCAGGGATTGGTATGATGGATACCAGTTTGGAAATATTTCTGTATATTGTCCATGGGATGTTATTAAATATGCCCAGATATTGCTGAAAGATAAGGAAGCTGAACCAGAAAACTACTGGGCCAACACCAGCGGAAACGATCTGATCCGGCGATTGCTTAAGAAAGCAAATCAAAGCACAAAAAATGATGTCGAGCGACTGATCAATGGCGAAACCATCACGAAAACCATACGTCAGGAACTGACTTACCGGGAGGTGGAGGATTCCATCGATAATATCTGGAGCGTGCTTTATTCTACCGGTTACTTGACCTGCCGCAGGAGAATGCCGGGAAAAAAAATGGAATTGACTTTGCCAAACCGGGAGGTCAGGGAACTGTTCATTGAACTGGTAAAGGACTGGTTTGAAGAAACCACTCAGGCTGATTCCGGAAGGATCAACCGCTTCTGTGCAGCGTTTTCCGCCGGAGATACCGATACGATCCAGGACATGCTTAACGATTATCTGTGGGATTCCATCAGCGTGCGGGACACAGCAGTGCGCATAAATATGAAAGAAAACTTCTATCACGGGATGCTGCTGGGACTCCTGCAAAATCAGGATAGCTGGCTGGTGAAATCCAATGCGGAAACAGGAGAAGGCTACAGTGACATTTCTATCCAGACGCCGGAGAGAACCGGGATTGTGATCGAGCTGAAATATGCGGATGACGGGAATCTGGAGAAGGCATGCGGTGAGGCGTTAAAACAGATCGAAGAAAAGAAATATGCGGAAGGTCTGAATCACAGGGGTGCAAAAAAGATCATCAAGTACGGGATTGCATTTTTTGAGAAGGAATGTATGGTAATGACGGCGTAGACCGATGACGGTAATGCCAGATCAAATAAACCACAGGCGGGGGCCCCCCGCCTGCTGTATTTATAGGCCATATTACAGTAATAACTCCGCCGCAGATATGACCACAGGTATTGTAAGAATGGAAAGTACTGTGGTGAAGGAGAAGATCTCCGACGCATATGCGGAGTTCTTGTTAAACAATATGGACATCATGGTGATTGTCGTAGCTGTGGGACAGGCTGTTGCGATCAGGGTTGTATAAGCGACTGTGGGATCCAGAGGCAGGAAACTTAGTACCAGGAGTACTGCCAGCGGGATCACCAGAAGCTTCAGGACCGCTACACGATAGATCTTCAGATTGGTACATACCCTGCGA
>CALWGI010000165.1 GCA_944380045.1 uncultured Blautia sp. | reverse complement strand
CTTTCGGCGGGCCAGAAGAAAAAGGTGTTGATCGCGGGAAGTCTTTGTCAGCGGGCGCATCTGTATGTGTGGGACGAGCCCCTTAACTATATTGATATTTATTCCCGCATTCAGATTGAAAATCTGATAAAAAAATTCTCTCCTGCAATGATTTTTGTGGAGCATGACGCCGCGTTCAGGAAGGCGGCGGCGACAAAAACGGTGAAGATATCCCAGGAGTATTGACACATGAAAACAGATGTGATATATTTATAACATAAAGATAGATATTTCGCACAAAGGAGGGAGTGTTATGAATCAAGAGACCAAAAAACAGAAAACTTCAGGTGTCATGAAAAAGATCACATCCGCAAACCCGTTCCGGTATCTGGGCTGGCTTGGATGTCTGGGAATCCTGGGTATCTTTTTTATACCCGCGTTCATACCGTTTCTTTTGTGCTTCTCTTTCTTTGCCTACGGCGGAATGAAGCCCGACGAACTTTTCTGGGAGAATGTGCGCCGTGCCAGCACAAGAGCGTTCTGGACGGTGTTCATCATGGATACGGTATGGATGTTCTGGCTGTTTGTCAGAGGAATGACTTTCAGTTATGGAGACGGAACGTATATGGAGACAGTCATCGAAGAACGGACGGTAACAATGGGAATCTTTTCTTTTGATCAGATGATGCTGATGACATTCCTTCTTATACTTAACCTGGCGCTGATGATCCTTGTTTTTTCCATCAGTATGCTGAGGTTCAGAAGACAGGAAAAGAAAATGCTGGAAGCGGAAGCGTGAGGAGAATGAAATGGCGCTGGAGACACGTATCAGAGAATACCGGGCGCGGTACAATATGAGTCAGAGCGATCTGGCGGGTCTTGTGAATGTAAGAAGAGAGACCATTGGAAATCTGGAAAACGGCAAGTATAATCCGTCGTTAAAACTGGCCATGGACATTGCTCGGATTTTCGAGACGACGGTAGAAGAACTGTTTACTTTTACAGATGATGAATGAAGGAAACGCGTAAAAAAGGGAATAGGATGAAGAAAAGCCGGACGGGTCTGCCGTCCGGCTTTTCTGTAAGGATGGAGCATATGGGATTCGAACCCACGGCCTCCACAATGCGAATGTGGCGCGCTCCCAACTGCGCTAATGCCCCAGGATATGGAAGCAAGGAGGCTCGAACTCCTGACCTCTCGCGTGTGAGGCGAACGCTCATCCCAGCTGAGCTATGCTTCCATACCCATTATTATAGTACTTTATTTCAGGAAATCAATACACAATTTCCGCAATATGGCAGATTCTCATATTTTTTATACCCTTGTGATCAGATAGGTCCTGTCTTTTTCAGTGGAAAAAGAAATCAGGTCTTTGTTTTCCGCATGAACGACCACGGGATTTCCGTCGGAATCCGTCACTTTGAAAAGAGATAAATCCGGATATTCCCCGACGAACTTTCCGCCCAGACGGGAGGTGACGGTAAAGGTATCCGCGGTCCCGTTCGTCCACTCCATATCGATCACGAAATTTCCCCGTGCCAGAAGTCCCTTTACAAAGCCGCTGTTCCACTCTTCGGGAAGCGCGGGAAGAAAATGCACAAAACCGGAGTGGCTCTGGATCAGCATTTCATTGACGCCCGCCGTGTAGCCGAAGTTTCCGTCGATCTGAAAAATAGGAAACTCCTTGTAGTTGTGTCCCGCGCCGTGGGAGGAAAACAGATTCTTCAGGAATCCGGAGTTGCCGCCGCCCACCGCGGACTGTACAAGGTGGAAAGCTTCCTCCGCCTGTCCTGTGCGGGCCCAGAGGTTCAATTTGTGCGCTTTGGACCAGCCGGTGGCGTCCAGGCCGCGTTCCTTCAGGGAAACAATCGCGGCTTTCATAAGTTCCGTGTTGTTTTTGTCAATGATGTGGCAGGGATACAGGGCCATCAGGTGGGACATATGGCGGTGAGGCGGCTGTACGCCGTCGGTTTCCGCTCCCAGGCTCTGCCGCCACTGAGGAATATCGATCTCCGGGAGATCGCCGCCCCTGGCTTTTCCGATGTGGGTTTCCTCAAACCATTCTTTTATCTGGCCGTCGTCTCCCATAAGGACGGGATGCAGCAGCGACTGCTTTTCTCTCCACTGTTCTCTCAGATCTGCGTCCACGCCCAGGATTTCCGCTGCCCTGATCGTGTTTTCAAAATGCTGCCAGATAAACTGCTGGTCGCAGGAAGCGCCGTTCACAACAGGGCCGTTTTCCGGAGAGTAGGAGGGCGCGGAGACATATCTCTGCTGGTATTCGCTCCAGTACAGCGCCTTGTTCCAGAAATTCGCCACCTCTTTCATGGAGGGGTAAAGTTCCCTGAGAAAATCCATGTCTCCGGTATGGAGATAATACTCATAGGAATTCAGAAGAGCCCAGGCAGATCCGGTGGGATTCCATCCTGCGGCGTTGTTCTGCTGCCCCATGGCTGTGTACATAAAAGGCGTGCTGAAACAGCCCACAAGCCAGCCGTTTTCTTCTCCCTGTCCGCTGGCTATGCCGAACGAAGCCGCCGCGGAAAGCCGTCCGGCCTGGCGGAGAACTTTCAGGTATTCATTGTAGGGCGCCATACATTCGCACAGGTTTGCGGTCATGGTAGGCCAGTAGTTCATCTGTATATTAATGTTAAAATGATAGTCTCCGAACCATTTGAATTCCCCTTCGCCCCAGACGCCCTGAAGATTCGTGGGAAGACTTCCCGGGCGGGAGCCCGCTATGGTCAGATAGCGGCCGAACTGGTAGCAGATGATCTCAAGAGCCCGCTGTTCCTCGTCGGATGGGAGCTGCCCGCCGTTTTTTTCAATCATGTTGCGGTATTTCTGGATGAGCTGGTCTGTGGGGATCTGCGGGATCTCCTCCCGGAATCCCAGTTCCGTCCGTGAAAAAAGGCGGGAGTGGTCTTCGGTATGTTCTTTTTTCAGCGTCTCGTAACCTTCCGCCGCGATTCTTCCGGCGGCTTTTTCAACGCGCTCCGTCACCGCTTCGTGGGGATCTTCCCCGCGGAAAGAAGGAAGTTCCATCTTATAATCTGTGCCGCAGGAGAGAATCACTGTCGCGGCGTCGGCGCCGGAAACCGAAACAGAAGTTCCGTCTGTACACAGTTCTCCGCCTTCGGGAAGAACTTTGAGCACAGCTTCTGTTTTCAGGCCGTTGCCGGGAAGGCTATTTCTCAGAGTGACCGAGCCGTTCTCTCCGGCGCTTAAATCCGGAGTTCCGCTCATGCAGCTTTCCAGTTCCGCCCGGAAGCTGATTTTTCCCTTCCTGTCGGCGGTCAGCCGGACAATCAGAACGTTGGCCGGATGGCTGGTAAAATATTCCCGTTGGTAATGCACTCCCTCAAAGTCGTAGGAGACAGAGGCGACTGCAGTGCGCAGATCCAGAGCCCTCTCGTAGTTTTCGACTCTGCTTTCGTCAACAGTCCCGTCGCAAAGATACAGATTGAGATAATCTTCCGGAGCGTCAAAACCTTTCAGGCTTCCCATCAGCCTGTTGAGCCAGTCCATAGCTTCGCCGCGGGTGTCCGTGCCGCAGGCCTGGTAGGAATCCTCCGCGAAACCGAAGACATACTGTGATTTGTCGTCAAGTTTTTCCCGGATGGCGTTAAGGTCGCCGCGGATCTTGTCCAGCGCCGCTTCCGTGTCCACAGGATTTTCTATTCCGTAGTTATATTCCAGGCCCTCCCCGGGACCGCCGTTCCAGACTGTTTTTTCGTTAATGTGTACTTTGTCTTTTCCGGTTCCGCCGAAAACCAGACACCCCATGTATCCGTTTCCGATGGCCAGGGCTTCTGTCTGCCAGTCTTCCGCCGGCCGGGTGTACCAGATTTTTAAAAGATTATCGTTTGTTTTGTTCGTCATGCCTTATCCTCCGGATGATATTTCTGTGTGATCTGTATCAGACAGGAGGTGCCGCTTTTCCGCCGCGCCTATGACATTCATCTTAGCATATTTGACGCAAGGTTCCTACCAGTTTTTTTATGAAATGAAAAAAGATTTTCGCCTTTGCATG
>CALWGI010000164.1 GCA_944380045.1 uncultured Blautia sp. | reverse complement strand
GGCTTTTTTCCAGATCCAGTACATTAAAATTAAAGTGTGCAAATTTCAGCATATATTTATCTCCTGTTCTGTTTTTTCGTATTATCCGCTTTTATATTTCGGCCGTTTATGTTCCCGTTTATATTTTTCACTTTACCTTTTTATCTCGGCAAGTTCTTCCGCTACCGGCCGTCTCACTTTTTTTCTTGTCATCTCCAGGATGTGGAGAGGTGTGATATCCACTGCCCTGCATTTCACCGGGTCTTTGCGGAGGTGTTTCTGAAGAACATGGAACAGTTCGTCCGTATGATCCGGATTCTCCATATTGATAAAATCAATCAGGATGATCCCGGACAGATTCCGCAGGCGGATCTGGCGCGCGATCTCTTTCGCCGCTTCCAGATTGATCTTCCGGTAGGTTTCCTCGGCTTTTTTCTTTCCCGTATACTTGCCGCTGTTCACGTCGATGGAAACGAAGGCCTCCGTCTGCTGGATCACAAGGAAACCTCCGCTGTTCAGCCAGATCTTTTCCCGTTCCACCTCTTCCAGAGCAGTTTCCAGACGGTACAGTTTATATAAGGGAAGCAGAGCGTCGTCATAAAGCCGCAGCTTCTCCAGTTCCTCCGGCTTGAAGTCCTGAAGATAAGAGGATAATTTCTGATGGATCTCCGGAACATCTGTGACGATTTCCTCCAGATCCCGGCTGTAGATATCCCGCACCGCCGCCAGATAAAAAGGCTCCGCCTCGTAAAGGCAGCTGAAACAGGTGCGGTTCCTGCCTTCAACAGCGGTTTTCCGGTACAGCTTTTTCAGATATTCCAGTTCATGGAGAAAGTCTTCTTTGGTCGCGTCCGCCGCGTTGGTTCTGACGATGAGACCGTACTCTCTGTCCGGAATCTGCCGCTCGTCCTCCAGCCATTTGGCTGTGAGAGCCGCCTCTTCTTTCGAAAGTTTCGCGGAAAACCCGATTTTTTTATTTCCCGTTGTGAGGGCAAAATATTTTCCGGTGAGATTAAGGTCGGAAGTCAGTGCGGGCAGTTTGCCTTTCATTGCGTCTCTCTTTACCTGAACGAGAAGTTCGTCTCCGGGCCGGAGAGGCGCGTTCCCCTTCCGTCCGGATGTATAGATCGCCCTTTCTCCCTCGCTGAGGGGCATGTACCCTTTCTGTCCGTCGGCGAACCGGATAAAAGCCGCGCGGATATTGGCAGCAATCTCCTCCGTTTTTCCCACATAGATATTGCCGAGAATACTTTTCTTTTCAAACGGTTCCAGCCGGAGCTCCTGTACATTATTGTCTGAGACTACTGCGCACACGATACAGGGACATCCGTGGACCGGCATTTTACTAATGATCAGCTTACTCAACTTTTTCTCCCAACGCCTCCAGAGGTATGAAAGAATGTGTTCCTTCCGTACCTTTGTCTGCGTATACCTCCCGTCTTTCGATCATATAGGCAAAAGGCGCCGGCTCCTCTCCCATCCACTTAAGGAAAGTATCCATCACCAGCTCCGGTTTCGTGTAGTTGGAACTGGCGGCTGCCAGTTTCAGGAACACGCCTTCCCCGAACGCTTCCATCCGGTAGATCCATGGACGGATATCAACCGTCTTTTCGCTCCGTTTTGTCTTCTTGGTGACGATGATCTCCTTCTGGCCGGCAAATTCGCCGATTTTATCCTGCCAGGGAACGGAAGGAGCTTTTCCTTCGCGGAATCTTACGAAGTAATCGGCCGCGGCCACCAGGGCCATGGCGGTTCCGGCTTTTCCGTCCTCCACTTTTCTGGCGGAGCAGACAGAAATCCCCTCCACCATTACCTCATTCAGTCTCTTTTCAATTTCAGCGGTGGGAACCATTTCCGTAAGCTCCAGGTCGAAATATTCTCCCAGGCTTTCCGTTCCCACTCCAAGAGGCGCGGCGAAGGACATGATCATATGGGGACTGTATCCGCCGGAAAAAGCGGCCGGGAGACCGCAGCGGCGTACCGCTTTCTGAAAAAAGCGCATGGTATCCAGATGGCCCACAAATTTCATGGGGCCGGTTTTGGAAAATTTAATCCTGACCTTCAACGCACACACCTCCTTTATATTTTCTTGCGCCGCATCCGGAACACTGCTGGCGGCAGTTTGGCGTCACTTTTTCCTCACGGGCGTTCTTCCATTCCCGCTTCAGGAAGTCTTTTGATACTCCCGCGTCGATGAAATCCCAGGGAAGGATCTCCTCCGTGCTTCTCTCTCTCATGGTATAGAATTCGAGAGAAACGCCTGTCTCCCGGAAGGCTTCCTTCCAGAGATCGTAGCGGAACGTCTCGGACCAGGCGTCATAGAGCGCGCCTTTCCGGTAAGCGGAAAGGATCACATCCGCGCATCTTCTGTCTCCTCTTGCCAGGAATCCTTCCAGCACCGTCACATCCGGTTCATGCCAGTGGTAGCGGATGCTCTTCTGATTCAGCAGGGCGCGGATCTCCTCTTTTACCACCTTTGCTTTTTCAATGAAATCCTCCTCCCGGAACATGGAAGCCCACTGGAAGGGAGTGAAAGGTTTGGGAACAAAGAAGGATGTGCTGACAGAGATCTGCACCTTTCCGTTTCTCTGATCCTTGGGAATCTCATAATACCGCTCGGCGATCTTTTCTGCCAGATGAGCGATACCTTTCATATCATCTTCTGTCTCTGTGGGAAGCCCCAGCATGAAATAAAGCTTTACTTTATTCCAGCCTCCCTCAAAAGCCTGTCCGGCTCCGTACAGGATATCTTCCTCTGTCAGCCCCTTGTTGATCACGTCCCGCAGTCTCTGGGTGCCGGCTTCCGGCGCAAAGGTGAGACTGCCTTTTTTCACATCCTGTACCTTGCTCATAACATCCAGGGCAAAAGCGTCGATCCGGAGGGAAGGAAGGGAAATATTCACGGCTTTGCCGTCAAACTCGTCGATAAGGAAAGTAACCAGTTCTTTCAGTTCACTGTAGTCGCTGGAACTTAAGGAACTCAGGGAAATCTCCTCATGACCAGTCCGCTGGAGCATGGTCCGGGCGGACTCTTTCAGAGTCTCCACGTTTCTTTCTCTGGTGGGCCGGTAGATCATTCCCGCCTGGCAGAAACGGCAGCCGCGGATACACCCTCTCTGGATCTCCAGCGTCACTCTGTCCTGAGTGGCCTTGATAAAAGGCACCACAGGAGATTCCAGCCTGTCATATCCATCCTCCATGTCAAGTACCAGCTGTTTTTCCACTTTTTCCGGAACGCCCGGGCGTCCGGGCGCGAAAGAGGCAATGGTTCCGTCCTCATTATAGGAAACATCATAGAACGCCGGCGCATAAATTCCGGGGACCTTCGCCGCCGCAAGGAGGAAATCCTCTCTCGTGCCGCCTGCCGCCCTGTTGGCCTTATAGGCGTCGAACAGCGCGTCGTAGGAGGTTTCACCCTCCCCGATATAGATAAGATCGAAGAAAGGCGCCATTGGCTCCGGATTGTAGGCGCAGGCGCCTCCTCCGATGACAATGGGATCCTCTTCCGTTCTGTCGGCCGCCTTCAGGGGGATCCCGGAAAGATCAAGGAGCTGGAGCACATTGGTATAACACATTTCGTACCCCATGGTAATGCCCAGGAAATCAAAATTTTTCACCGGTTCCTGGGATTCCAGGGCAAAAAGCGGAATGTGCTGCTCGCGCATGATCTTATCAAGATCTGTCCAGGGAGAAAAAAGGCGCTCGCACCATACGTCTTCTCTTTTATTAAACATATCATACAGGATCATCATTCCCAGATTGGACATGCCGATCTCATAGACGTCCGGGAACGCCATGCAGAACCGGATATCCACCTGATTCTTGTCCTTCATCACAGAGTTGACCTCGCCGCCGATGTACCGGGCGGCTTTGTCGATCTGCAGCAGAATTTCATCGCTTAAAGCTAATTTTCTCATCTTCTATTACCTTTGTCTTAATTTATTCTTTCCAGCTATTCTAACATGTCAGACACGGCGACGCAAGATTATACAAGCTGGTTGTGGATTTTGAATTGTAGGATTACAATACAAGCTGGTTGTGGGTTTGAAGTA
>CALWGI010000163.1 GCA_944380045.1 uncultured Blautia sp. | reverse complement strand
TCCGCTCCTGCCAGCAGCCGGTACAGCTTCTCCCTGTCCATCGCCGGATCGCAGCTTATCACAGCCATTACCTCCGGCGCGCCACAGGTAAGAGTTCCCGTCTTGTCAAAAGTAATGCCAGACACAAGAGCCAGCCGTTCCAGCGCGTCTCCTTCCCGCACGAGAAATCCATGTTTTGTGGCGTTTCCGATCGCGGCCATGATTGCCGTAGGAGTGGCCAGCACCAGGGCGCAGGGACAGAATACCACAAGGATCGTGACGGCGCGGATGATTTCGCCTGTAACAAGCCAGGTAAGGGCCGCCGCCGTAAGCGCTATGACAACGATCCATGTGGCCCACCGGTCGGCAATTCCCACGATTTTCGCCTTGCCTGAATCCGCCGACTGTACAAGTCTTATCATTCTCTGGATAGAACTGTCGTCTCCCACTCTGGACGCCTTCATATCAAAGGCGCCGAACTGATTCACAGTCCCGCTGGAGACTTCATCCCCCGCCGTCTTGTCTACCGGCAGAGACTCTCCTGTCATGACAGCCTGGTTGACGGAGGTCTGCCCGGACAGGATCACTCCGTCCACAGGAATCGTTTCTCCCGGAAGGACCCGAAGAATATCTCCGATCTGCACGTCTTCTGCAGCGATCACTGTCTCTGAATTGCCGGATACTTTTCTGGCAGTGCGCGGCGTCAGATGCACCAGCTTCTCAATCCCGGCTCTGGCCTTCGCCACAGTGAGATCCTCCAGAAGAGCCCCCAGCTGCATGATAAAAGCCACTTCCCCGGCGGCAAAGATCTCGCCGATAATGACGGAAGCGATCAGCGCCATGGAAACAAGCACGTCAGCCTTTATATCAAATGCTGTCACAAGTCCGATCACCGCTTCCAGGATAATGGGAATCCCGCACAGGATGATCGCCGCCCATGCCGGATCGATCCCTGCCGGCCGGATGTGCATAAGACTTGCCGCCAGCGCGATGCCCGAAATCACCAGAAACGTGATATCTCTCTTTATTCCTCCCCATTCCAGCATTTTCTCCAATGTTTTCACGAAAACTCCTCCTTTGCCCTCTTATACCCCTATGGGTATGTCTCCATTATACCTATAGGGGTATGGGCTGTCAAGGAGATCATTTCATATTCGCGAAACGCTCTACCGCCTTTGTGAAATTGGCTATGGTCTGATCTGCATCCCCATGCTCAATCCCGTCCCGGACACAATGTTTGATATGCCCTTCCAGAACCACCTGTCCGGCTCTGTGAAGCGCTGATTTTGCCGCATTGATCTGCGCCAGGACGTCTTCACAGGGAACATCCTCGTCGATCATTCTGTCGATCGCCTGCACCTGTCCCACGATCTTCTTCAAACGCCGGTGCAGATTGGCGGAATCCATACACTGCTTCATAATTTACATCTCCTGTCTGTATTATTTTTTATCATCACATCTGTTTGTCTGACACTGGAAAATCAGACTTTCCCAAAAAGCAATATACCCTTGGGGGTATCTGTATATAATATTATCCGCAGATATGTTTCTTTTGTCAAGTCTCCTCACTTTCAACATCAAACAAGGGCGCCAGTCTTTTTACAATTTTCTCACTGACACGGATCAGCATATCCGGATCTGCGTCCTGATTATTGAGATACACATAAAAAGAACCGTAAATCCCATAGGAAAGCAGGATATTTTTCTCCAGATCATCTTTGTACCGGGGGTATTTTTTCCAGATCAGTTTTTTCACCTCTTCTTCCAGGCAGTCCGCCAGACGGCTTTTATTTTTTCCCGAAAAAACAATATTGATCAGGGAACTGTTGGCGAGACAGGCCATGTATAGATTTCTGGCGAATATGTCCGAGTTTTTCACTGAATAATCCTGTCCCTTGACGATACTCTGAAGAATGGAATCCACTACTTCTTTTTCCAGTTTTTCCGAAAGGGCGTAGATGTCCTGATAATGGGTATAAAATGTAGATTTATTGATGCGGGCAAGCGCGCAGAGTTCCTTCACCGTTATCTTTTCCAGCGGCCGCTTTGCCCTCAGCTCCAGAAAGGCGCTTTTTATGGCATTTTCTGTTTTCTCTGTCCTGATATCCATATTTCGTCCTCCATATTCCCCACGGGTTTCTCCGACACATCACACAATCCGTCGTTTATCCGTCTTTTTCCAAACATTATCGGTGGACATTGCGCGGGTGTTTTTTTATATTATAACCAGTAAATCAACTGGTGTCTATTATTTCTTTTGCTTTACGGAAGCGGGAAAAAGGCGGCTCCGTAGACCAGATTATGAGGAGGAAGCATGGATTTTTACGGATTTTATACAGGAAAAATTTTTGACGCGTGGGAATATCTGGGCGCTCATATAGAGAAAGACGGGGTAACCTTCCGGACTTTCGCTCCCGCCGCTTCGAGGGTTTCTCTCATCGGCGAATTCAACGGGTGGGAAGAGACAGCGATGCGCCGTGTCTCCGACGGCAACTTCTGGGAATGCCATATTGACAGCGCCGGAGAAGGCATGATGTACAAATACCGGATTTATGACCGTTCCGGAAACTGGATCGATCACTGTGATCCTTATGGTTACGGCATGGAACTGCGTCCCGGCACGGCTTCCGTGATCCGGGATCTTGACGCTTATCAGTTCCGCGATGTGGAATGGATGAAAAACAGAAGTGACTGCCGCACCGGCCCGCTGAATATATACGAAGTCCATTTCGGCTCTTTTCGCAAGCCTTCCGAAGAGCCGGACGACTGGTATGATTATGAAGAGATGGCGGATATCCTGATCCCCTATCTTCTGGAAAACGGATATAACTATCTGGAGATCATGCCGCTGAACGAATACCCCTGTGATGAATCCTGGGGCTATCAGGCAACCGGATTCTACAGTCCCACTTCGCGGTACGGCACCGCCGCCCAGCTGATGGCTTTCGTTGACGCCTGCCACCGGAACGGGATCGGCGTGATCATGGACTTCGTTCCCGTACATTTTGCAGTGGACGGATACGCGCTGGCAAATTATGACGGTACTCCTCTTTACGAATACCCCAATTCCGCTGTGGGAGTCAGCGAATGGGGAAGCTGCAATTTCATGCATTCCCGGGGCGAAGTCCGCAGTTTCCTTCAGTCCTGCGCCAGTTACTGGCTGAACAAATATCATATCGACGGTCTCCGGATGGACGCTGTCAGCCGCGCGATCTACTGGCAGGGCGATCCCGCCCGGGGCGTGAATTCCAACGCTGTCGATTTCATCCGCTATATGAACCAGGGTTTGAAAAAACTTTACCCCACAGCCATTCTCGCCGCGGAGGATTCCACTTCTTTTCCCAAAGTCACGGAACCTGCCGCGGACGGCGGCCTTGGCTTTGACTATAAGTGGGATATGGGGTGGATGAACGACACACTGGACTATTTCCGTACAGCGCCGGAATACAGGAGCCGGGATTACCACAAGCTCACTTTCTCCATGATGTACTACTATAACGACCGTTTCCTGCTGCCTTTGTCCCATGATGAATCTGTACACGGCAAGGCTACGGTCCTGCAAAAGATGAACGGGGATTATGACCGGAAATTCCCCCAGGCACGGGCGTTCTATATGTATATGTACGCCCATCCGGGCAAAAAGCTGAATTTCATGGGAAATGAATTCGGCCAGCTCCGGGAATGGGATGAAAAAAGAGAACAGGACTGGCTTCTTCTGGACTATCCTGTTCACAGCGGTTTCGCGCGGTTTATGAAAGATCTGAACCATCTGTATCTGAAGCATCCTGCTTTCTGGGAGAAAGATTACGAGACCGACGGTTTCCGCTGGATCGACTGCCATCAGGAAGATTCCTGTATTTATGCGATCGAACGGAAAAGCCGGAAAGAACGTCTGGCCGCTGTCTTTAACTTCTCAGACCGCGAACAGAAATATGAACTGAACCTTCCGAAAAACACCTGCCTTCAGGAGATTCTGAACAGCGATCTGTGCATTTACGGAGGCAGCCAGGACCGGGAACTGAAGACCCTTAGAATCACAAAAGAAGGAAGCTGTCTTCTGACGCTTCCCCCTTACTCCGGCGTGTATTATCTCCTGCAGGAAAATACCT
>CALWGI010000162.1 GCA_944380045.1 uncultured Blautia sp. | reverse complement strand
GAATGGAAAGTAGTATATGTACACTCCGGATGTTTTCCCTTTTCCGGAGTATTATTAAAATCAAAAACCGGCATATGCTGTCGCTCCTTTTTATTCTAAAAAATCTTTTTCATTTTACATCACATATACATATAAAATCAAGCGATAAAAAGCCCCACCAGGATTCCCACAACCGTAGGCAAAAGCCATCCGAAACCGGCGGCATATCCCGGTATTCTCTGCAGAAGCAGGGTAATCCCGGGGATCACAAATCCATTCTGGTCCAGAACTGTCAGCACGCTGCTGACGCCGCAGAATACTGCCGACCACAGGTAAACGCCGGGGAACCTTCCCAGCCAGCGGTGGGTACAGGATAAAAAGATCAGAAGAATCGCCATAGGATAGATGGCGTTCAGCACGGGAACAGAAAATGTAAGGATGGCGTCCAGCCCCACATTGGCGATCACCATGGAGACAAAGGCAAAAATGAAAACCCAGTTCCGGTAGCTGATCTTCGGAAATACATCCGAGAAATACTTTCCGCAGCAGCTGAACAGCCCCACGCAGGTATTGAAGCAGGCGATCACAAAGATCACTGCAAGGATCGCCGTTCCGGCTTTCCCGAACAGATAATCCGCCATGCTTACCAGCACTTCCGTGCCGTTTCCGCTGTCCGGAAACGCCTGGCTGGACGTCATGCCTACAAATGTCAGCATAGAATATACCGCCAGAAGAAAAATGCCGGCGATCCATCCTGCAGAAATCGTCTCCCGCATGACTGCTTTTTCTTTCGTGATACCCCGGGCCCGGATGTTCATTGCCACGATCATGCCGAAATTCAGCGCTGCAAGAGTATCCATTGTCTGATATCCGTCGACAAATCCCTGGACAGGCGCGCCGCTTCTGTAAATCTCCACAGGCGCCGCCGCTTCTCCCGCGGGATTCAGAGCGGCAGCCGCAAACAGAACAACAATCAGAACCAGAAGGACGGGCGTCAGTCTTTTTCCCAGATATTCCGTGAGTTTCTCCGGATGCATTGCAATGACGGAAGCCGCCGCAAAGAAAACCAGAGAATAGATAAACTGGACGACCGCTATGGAATTCTCGCCGGGGAAGAACGGGATCACCGCCATGGAAAACGACGTGCTCGCAGTCCTGGGAATGGCAAGACAGGGACCGATTGCCAGATAGAGGATCAGGATATAGACAAAGGCAAAACCGGGATGCACCCGGGACGCCAGCCTGTCAAGTCCTCCTGCAAGGGTTACCGCCACCACGCCCAGCACGGGCAGACCCACTGCGCTCACGGCAAAGCCGATGAACGCCGGAACGGTCGACGTACCTGCCTGAGCGCCCAGAAAGGGCGGAAAGATCAGATTCCCCGCTCCGAAAAACATCGAAAACAAGGTGATTCCTATGAGGATTTTATTTTTCAGATTAAATTTTGTCATTGTAATGTCACACTTTCTCTCCGGACTCTGTCATATTTCACAGAGGAATTCCAGAGTCCGTTCCATAATTTCCTGCAGATTACCGATATCCCTAAGTACATCCCCTGTTTCCAGGGAATGATTTCCGTCCTCGGTAATATAGAGAGGCAGATTTCTCTCCCTGCAGCCTTTTACAACGTCAGAGGTCTCCACCCAGGGATCTTTTGTTCCGTGGAAAACAATTCCCTTCTGCTCTTCAAAAGTCTTCATAAACTGAAAGGATGCTTTCACCGGCGTATAATAAACATGTTCCGCCTGAATATGATGATCATGCGCGTATGATGCTGCAACGGCTGTTCCCACACTCTTGGAGAGAAAAACAACCCTGTCGTATCTGTCAAAATCCACCGCTTTTAAAAGAGTCTCCGCCTGACTCCGGGCGCTTAAAAATGCTTTTTCCATCTTTTCGGCGGAACCTTTGATATTTTTTTCAAAATTTCCATAGGGCGCCTCCGCAATCTCATACCCCAGAGCCCTGGCCGCTTTCTTTCCGTAATAAAGCAGCGGCTTGTCTGTATGATATCCTATCCCCGGAAATATTACTGCCAACTTCATTCTTGTTCTCCTTCCCGCTCTCAATATCTGTGATTCCTTTTCCCGTGTTGGGCTGGAACTGAGAATATACCGCGTCTGCGGCGAAAAGAATTATCAGCGCCGAACATACTGCCATGATCTGTTTCTCGTTCAGCTCACCGATCAGGCCGTCGATCACAGGAGCGATCACATAGACAATAGCCAGGCCTCCGACTCCGAATACCAGAAGTCCTTCGGCGCAGATCCTGCCGTTCAGATTGAGAAAATATCCGCTGTAATCCCACCATTTCATACCGCCCGTAGCAATCTCCATCACCAGAGAGGTCATATATTCCAGAAAGCCGCACAAGAGGATCGTGGAACAGAACTCCAGAACCGGTTTCCCCCGGAATCTGTATAACAATGTCAGCATCAGCACCGCTCCGGTACCGTAGATGGGAAGCCAGGGGCCGTGCAGAGCTCCTCTGTTCACAAACTCTCCGTAAGATACCAGATGCATTCCCACTTCCCACAGCCAGCCGAACACTGACAGAGTGAGAAAAACAGCCATCAGAGACCATACAGAGTAATGTCTCATATAATTCAGGGACTGCACCAGTTTCCGGCGCTCTTCCTCCGGGATCGGATAAAGCCGTACCGGATACGCCAGGCCCTGTACATCGTCGATCATGGAGCGGAGACGGACATATTCTGCCTGGTGTTTCTCATAAGTCCGTTCCTGACTGCGGCGCATGAGAAGAATTCCGAAATTATCTGCCAGGAAACCTCGCCAGCCGGACAGTTTCTCTTCTCCGTCATCCGGATTCTCCATGAATGCCGCCACATCCGGATATTTCGCTCTCAAAAGGAATGTGCCGGCTTTTTCATAAAGATAGGTGTCATACAGAAGTTCTGATCCGGGGATTCCCTTCTCCAACGCCTCCGCTCTCAGTTCCGCGTAATATCTAGTAAAGGCCGCTGTTTTATAGGGATTGGTATAAAAAATATTGAAAATGCCAATCGTAAGTATCCCCAGTATCTCCCATCCGATAAAAGATAATTCAAAAACAAAACATTCCCATTTGTGTCCGTCCATCATCTTACGCGAAAGCGTAACTGCCTCCCGCGCCGTCATATCCGGATTCTCCGCCACAATAAAGGGAACCAGATAATAGGAATACCTCTTTACCGCAATCCCTGCTATGGTAAGGCACCACAGAGAATACCAGATATATTTTACAAACATGATCCATGAGGCTCTCAGCCACTTCTTTACCCGCAGCAGAAAAACAAAGCGCTGGGAAGTGACCTGTTCGTAAATCATTCCCTCCAGGAAGACTCTGCGGATCACAACAGGAAATACATTGATCAGCAGAAACCAGATCCCAAAGGCCCCCGCAGCTCCCAGAAGGATCATGACCAGAATGCCGATACTCTCTGATCCGGTCATGGAAGCGATAGCCGCCACCATAGTCACAATGATCGATCCGGAACTGATCTGGTTCACCACATTGGAAAAGACTCCTCTCGTACGTCCGAACATGGGATTCCCGCTCTCGGACGCGAGTATCTCATTCTCTTTAATCCTCCTGGTGATCTCCCGCCCAGTTTCTGTATTGCTTTCGGCTATGATGCGCAGGACATTCTCCCAGGAGACGCTGTCAACTGTCGTCTTAACCATGGATCCGGCTTCCGTATCCGGATCGCTTTCCGCGTTTACAGCGTTTTCCTCATTAAAAATGCTTTCTGTCTGTTCGTAATTCTCCGCGGTGGAAAAACTCAGTGTTCCGGTAAATTCCGCGCCAAGAAAAGCGGCGATGAGACAGGCCGCCACAAATATGACATAGTTCTTTTTCAGGGAAGTTCTTCCCAGTTTTTTCATTTGTTTTCCTGTTTTCATTCTTCTTCAGCCTGTTCAATACTTTCAATCAGCCGTCTGATTTCGTCTTCTTCTGTTTCCAGTTCATCTGCAATTTCGCGCAGAGATTTTCCTTTTTCAAGCTTTTTACGAATCAGACTTTGAAGCACAGCCTCCCGCCCCTCTTCCCAGGCTTCCTCACGTTCCTGCCTGATGTGGCGTTCTTCATCATATTCATATATGCTCACTTTCATCGCCTCCGCTTTATTT
>CALWGI010000161.1 GCA_944380045.1 uncultured Blautia sp. | reverse complement strand
TTGTAGATTCCTGAAGAAGATGGATCGTCCGGGGATTATATTTGTGCTCTTCCCCCTGGCTCCTCATCTTATGGGCCCCCACGCTGTCAAGAGTGAGATCCGTGTTCAGACCCAGAGGATCGAAGGCTTCGGAATGAAGTTTTTCCACAGTGTTCTCAATGTCTTCCAGGGTAATGCCGCCCACACGGCTTACAGTTCCTGTAAAATATCTGTCGATCACTTCCCTGGAAATGCCCACCGCCTCAAAGATCTGGGATCCCTGATAGGACTGGATGGTGGAGATCCCCATCTTGGACGCGATCTTGACAATGCCGCTTAATACCGCATGATTATAATCCTCCACAGCCGCATAGTAATCCTTATCCAGCATGTGATTGTCGATCAGTTCACGTATGGTCTCCAGCGCAAGATAGGGATTCACCGCGCTGGCTCCGTATCCCAGAAGCGCCGCGAAGTGATGGACCTCTCTCGGCTCTCCGGATTCCAGGATGATCGCCAGGGAAGTGCTTTTCTTGGTCTTGACAAGATGCTGGTGCACGGCGGAAACGGCCAGCAGAGACGGTATGGGCATATGGTTCTCGTCGACGCCCCTGTCGGAAAGTACGAGTATATTAGCGCCCTCCCGGAAAGCCTTGTCCACTTCCACAAAGAGGCGGTCGATGGCCCGCTCCAGTTTCGTGCTTTTATAATAAAGGGTGGAGACCACCGCTACTTTGAATCCTTCCTGCTTCATGTTCTTGATCTTCAGCATATCGGTATTCGTCAGGATCGGATGCACGATCTTCAGCACCTTACAGTTCTCCGGCTGCTGTACAAGAAGGTTGCCGTCCTTTCCCGCATAAACACTGGTAGAGGTGACGATCTCCTCACGGATAGAGTCGATGGGCGGATTGGTCACCTGGGCGAAGAGCTGTTTAAAATAATCAAAGAGAGGCCGGTTCTGTCCGGAGAGCACAGCCAGCGGAGTATCCACGCCCATGGCTCCGATGCTCTCGCTTCCGTTCAGCGCCATATTCCGGATGGACGTACGGTACTGTTCATAGGTGTACCCGAAGGCTTTCTGGAGACGGGCTCTCTGTTCCTCTGTATATTCTTCCATGCGGATGTTGGGGATTTTGATATCTTTCAGCTGTACGAGGTTACTGCTGAGCCATTCCCCGTAAGGCTGCATTCCGGCGTATTTCTCTTTCAGCTCATTGTCGTCGATGACTCTTCCCTGCACAGTGTCCACCAGCAGCATTTTCCCCGGATGGAGACGTTCTTTCAGAACGATCTTTTCCTCCGGAACCGGCATGACGCCCACCTCGGAGGAGAGGATCACATACCCGTCGGACGTGATATAATATCTGGATGGCCGAAGTCCGTTGCGGTCCAGTACCGCGCCCATCACATCCCCGTCGGAAAACAGGATGGAGGCCGGGCCGTCCCATGGTTCCATCATGGTGGCGTAATACTGATAAAAATCTCTCTTTTCCTGGGAAATCGTATCGTTATTCGCCCAGGGTTCGGGAATGGTGATCATCACCGCCAGAGGAAGGTCCATGCCGCTCATCACAAGAAATTCCAGTGTATTGTCAAGCATGGCGGAATCTGAACCGCTGCGGTTGACCACCGGGAGCACTTTGTGAAGCTGTCCTTTCAGATAGGGGGATTCCATGTTTTCCTCACGGGCAAGCATCTTGTCCGCATTTCCCCGGATCGTATTGATCTCCCCGTTGTGAACGATAAAACGGTTGGGGTGCGCTCTCTCCCAGCTGGGATTGGTATTGGTGCTGAACCTGGAATGGACCATGGCGATGGCGGATTCATAGTCCGGGTCCTGCAGGTCCTCAAAGAACGTCCGAAGCTGTCCCACCAGAAACATTCCTTTGTATACGATGGTCCTGCTGCTCATGGATACCACATAGGTGTTGTCGTTGCTCTGCTCAAACTCCCTGCGGGCGATATAAAGTCTGCGGTCAAAGTCGATCCCTTTTTCCACATCCTCCGGTTTTTGGATAAACGCCTGCATGATGCAGGGCATACACTCCTTTGCCTTGTGTCCCAGAACGCCGGGGAACACAGGAACGGTTCTCCAGCCCAGAAGCTTAAGCCCTTCTTTCTGAATAATGATCTCGAACATTTTTCTCGCCTGGGCCCTTCGGATCTCATGCTGGGGGAAGAAGAACTGGGCGATCCCGTACTCCCTCTCCCGGCCGATATCAAAACCTTCTTTTTTGCAGGCTTTTTTGAAAAACTTATGGGAGATCTGCAGAAGAATACCCACGCCGTCCCCGGTCTTTCCCTCCGCGTCTTTGCCGGCGCGGTGCTCCAGGTGTTCCACGATCTTTAAGGCGTTGGCTACTGTGTCGTGAGTCTTTTTTCCCTTTATATTTACAACGGCTCCGATACCGCAGTTATCGTGTTCAAATTCGGGACGGTAAAGGCCCCGGGATTCTCTCTTTACTTCGTTCATCCTCTTCTTCCTTTCTGCGTGAATTTTTATATTGACCGGGTTTTCTCTCCCGCCGCGTCAGGCTTTTGTTTCATTCTCCTCCCGGCGTTTTGCGTCGGTTCCTGTTTTTCGGTACTCTGCCGCGGCTCCCACGAATCCGCGGAACAGCGGATGCGCGTGGTTGGGACGGGATTTGAATTCCGGATGGCCCTGGGTTCCCTCAAAAAACGGATGGTCTCTGATCTCGATCATCTCCACGATATGGCCGTCCGGCGAAGTGCCCGCGATAATCATTCCATTATCCGAAAGTTCCTTCCGAAAAGCATTGTTCACCTCGTAGCGATGCCTGTGGCGTTCCTGTATCTCTTTCTTTCCGAAAAGCGCAATTGCCCGGGATCCATCTGCCAGTACGCAGGGATAACTTCCAAGTCTCAGTGTCCCTCCGATGTCTTCCACACTTTCCTGATCCGGCATCAGCGCGATCACAGGATGCTTCGTGGCAGGATCCAGCTCGATACTGTTGGCGTCCACGTATCCCAGCACATGGCGGGCGAATTCCACGATCGCCATCTGCATTCCCAGGCAGATTCCAAGATACGGGATCCTGTGTACCCTCGCATACCGGGCCGCCAGGATCATCCCCTCGGTGCCCCTGTTTCCAAAACCTCCCGGAACCAGGATGCCGTCCACGGCGTGAAGGGTCTGATCCAGATTTTTTTCATTCAGTTCCTCCGAATCCACCCAGGTAAGCTCTACCTTTGTCCTGCAGGAAATCCCTCCGTGCTTCAGCGCTTCCACCACGCTGAGATAAGCGTCGTGGAGCTGGGTGTATTTCCCCACGATGGCGATATTGACTTCCCCTTCCGGATTTCTCATATCGCGCACCATTTCCTGCCAGTCTGTAAGGTCAGGCTTCCGGTTTTCCAGCCTCAGGGTTTCCAGGACCACATCCGCCAGCTTTTCTCCCTCCATGGCAAGGGGTGCCTCGTAGAGATATTCCACGTCCAGGTTCTGCAGCACATGGCTCACGGGAACGTTGCAGAATAAAGCGATCTTCTCACGGATTTCCTCTGTCAGCGGGTATTCGCTCCGGCACACCAGCACGTCCGGCTGGATCCCCATCCCCTGAAGTTCCTTCACGCTGGCCTGGGTGGGCTTGGTCTTCATCTCGCCCGAAGCTTTCAGATAAGGGATCAGCGTCACATGGATCAGTGCCACATGGTCCGCGCCCATCTCATGGCGGAACTGGCGGATCGCTTCCAGGAACGGCTGGCTCTCGATATCTCCCACGGTTCCTCCCACTTCGATAATGGCGATCCGCTCCTCGTCCGGCGTTTTTCCTCTGTAAAATCTGCTCTTGATCTCATTGGTGATATGAGGGATCACCTGTACTGTTCCCCCGCCGAAATCTCCGTGGCGTTCTTTCTGCAGAACAGACCAGTAGATCTTTCCTGTAGTAACATTGGAGTTCCGGTCCAGGCTTTCATCAATAAACCTCTCGTAATGTCCCAGATCCAGATCTGTTTCCGTCCCGTCGTCGGTGACAAAGACTTCACCGTGCTGAATGGGATTCATTGTACCCGGATCGATATTGATGTAGGGATCGAATTTCTGCATAGTCACCTGATAGCCCCTCGCCTTGAGAAGCCGTCCCAGGGACGCGGCGGTGATCCCCTTTCCCAGGCCGGATACCACGCCTCCGGTGACAAAAACATATTTTACTGCCATAAACGATTTCCTCCTCCATGCTGCGTATATTTCACGCCCCGGGAACATCCCCGGAACGGGATTTGTAATTTAAAAAGGCGCCAGAACCCCCGGAGAGCCTGTTCTCCGGAGTTCTGACGCCTTTGTCAGTTCATCCACGATTTTTAATATGTGCACTACTATAACTCAGTTTTTCCGATTTGTAAATATATTATTTTTCTTTTTTTGATAC
>CALWGI010000160.1 GCA_944380045.1 uncultured Blautia sp. | reverse complement strand
GCGGCCTATAATGTTTTCGCGGCGGTGCTGCGGGCACTGGGAAACAGCCGCACGCCGCTGATCGCCATGGTTATCGCAGCGGCTATTAACGTAGTCCTTGACATCCTTTTTGTGGCGGAGTTTCACTGGGGAGTGGCGGGGGCTGCCATTGCCACTGTGATCGCTCAGGCCTTTTCCGCATTATACTGTTTTCTGGCAGTAAGAAAAATAGAAATCGTAAAAGTGAGGAAAGAAGATTTCCGGAGAGTATCCGGACTGGACGGAAGACTTCTGAAGCTCGGCACGCCTGTTCTTTTTCAGGATGTGATCATTTCCGTAGGCGGACTGGTGGTGCAGTATGTTGTCAACGGCTATGGATTTCTTTTTGTCGCCGGTTTCACGGCTACCAATAAACTGTACGGAATCCTGGAAATGGCGGCGATCTCCTATGGTTATGCCATTGTCACTTATGTGGGGCAGAATCTCGGAGCAGGAGAGATCAGAAGGATAAAAAAAGGCGTTCACGCAGGCGCGGGGCTTGCGTTTCTTACATCAGCAGTGATTTCCTGTATCATGTTTGTTTTCGGAAAGCATATCCTGATGCTGTTTATTTCCGGTGATCCGGCAGAAACACATGAGGTGCTGGCGATTGCCTGGAAATATCTCTCCATAATGGCTGCCTGCCTCTGTATTCTGTATTTTCTTTATGTATACAGATCGGCTCTGCAGGGACTTGGCAATACGATGATCCCCATGCTCAGCGGGATAGTGGAGTTTTTTGTCCGTATCGGCGTGGCCCTGCTGCTGCCTCTTGTTATGGGGACAGACGGAATCTTTTACGCCGAGATCGCCGCCTGGACAGGCGCGGCGGTACTGCTGGCAGCAAGCTACTACATTTCAGTAAAAAAACTCAATAATCAGCCTCAGGAATTTTGAAGCAGAGAACTAAGGCGTAAATCAGTTATTCCGGCAGCGAGAAAATCCTCCGGAAGCGGAGCTTCCAGTTTTATCACTTCGCCGGAAAATGGATGACGGAATTCAGCCTGCCATGCGTGAAGGGCAGTACGGGTAAAGGAAAGGGACTCCGGCGGAGGCACGTTATTTCCATACAGGGTATCGCCCAGGAGGGGATGCCCCAGCGCTGCCATATGTACGCGGATCTGGTGGGTGCGCCCTGTTTCAAGCCGGAGGCGTACCAGAGACCATTCGGGCGCGCTGTAAAGAGTACAGTAGTGCGTAATGGCAGATTTATGACCGGGCGTATCTGCTGAGCGCATTTTCAGCGGGTTATCCGGGTCAGTTCCCACAGGCAGGGAGATCGTATGGATTTGCCTTTCACGGTCGGCGGGCAGATATCCGGATACTGCCGCCAGATATTCTTTGCAAAAAATGCCGCTGATCCTCTGGCGCTGAAGTATGGAAGCCGCCGGGCGGTTTTTGGCAAAAAGAACGATTCCGGAAGTTTCTCTGTCAAGGCGTCCCACAGAACGGCAGCAGATGGATCCTCCTTTTGCAAAGCAGTATGCAAATATCTGATTGGAAATCGTATCGTTATAATGGCCTCCGGACGGATGCACAGGGACTCCCGCCGGTTTGTTTACAGCGATAAGGGCAGGATCTTCATAGAGAATATCCAGGGGCGCCATATCCGCGGGAGGGGAGACCAGATGTGAAGAATTCTCGTTTTCCTCTTCCAGAAGTACCGAAAGAGTATCTCCCGGGGTGATACATTCACTGACCCGGCAGCGCCGCCCGTTCTTCTGTATTCCATTTTCGGTAAATTTTGCCCGGCTGATCTGCCGCCGGGTAAGGCCGGACCGTGTGCGGAGAAAATGTTCGACCGTTCCGGTATAATCGCAGATTTCAAGTGTAAGATACTGTTTCATGATTTTTTTGTCCTTTAAGGATTCTGGGTATCCGGTCTCAAAAACGCCGGATTTCAGGCTGTTTATACTATATATAATTATTCGGACAAGCGCAAGCGGGAAGAAAGGAAGCTTATGAAAAATATCAAAATAATCTTTTTTGACATTGACGGAACTCTTATAGATATCGAGAAAAAGCAGATTTCGGAAAACACTCTGAAAGCCCTGACAGAGCTTAAGAAAAACGGGATCAGGATCTGTATCGCCACCGGGAGAGCGCCGATGCTGGTGCCGGAGTTTCCGGGGGTGGATTTCGACGCGTTCCTGACCTTCAACGGATCTTATTGTTTCGATAAAGAACAGGATATTTTCAGCAATCCGTTAAAAAAAGAGGATGTGGCTGTTATTATAAAGAACGCGACAGAAATCGGCCGTCCGGTATCTCTGGCAATGAAACATCGTCTGGCGGCCAACGGAACGGACCAGGATCTGAGCGATTACTACAGCATCGCGGGGATTGAAGTCCGGATCGACGAAGACTTTGAGACGCTGGCACAAAACGAGGAAATCTATCAGATCATGGTCGGATGCCTGGACGCGGAACACGCCGCGCTTATGAAAAACGCGGGAAACGTTAAACTTGCAGCGTGGTGGGACCGCGCCGCCGATATCATTCCGTCAGACGGCGGGAAGGGTACTGCGGTGCGGGAAATCCTCAGATATTATGGGCTGACAGAAGAAGAAGCGGCTGCTTTCGGAGACGGGAATAATGATATAGAGATGCTCCGGGCAGTGGGAACCGGGATCGCCATGGGGAACGCCTCGGAGGATCTTAAGGCGGCAGCGGATGAAGTCTGCGGTACGGCGGCGGACGACGGAGTTTATTTCTGGTGCAGAAACAACGGCCTGATCTGACGCCCGTTGTGATACCGTTTGCTTTTGCAGATAAAACAAAGGAGCCGGAAACGCCTGATTTACAGGCACTTCCGGCTCTTTTAAGAGCAGGGGATGAGAGAATCGAACTCCCACCAAAGGTTTTGGAGACCCCTATCATACCATTTGACCAATCCCCTGTATAAAAGTATTCCTCTCTGGAATACTTTTTTATTATACGCAAATGAGGTTTTTTTGTCAAGCGGAGATGGAGGGATTTGAACCCTCGCGCCGGTTGCCCGGCCTACCGCATTTCGAGTGCGGACCCTTCAGCCACTTGGGTACATCTCCATACCGACAGAGAATATTATATATGCTGTGCGGACAAAGGTCAATTCTTTTTTTGCCGCATGATGAAGCTGGCAATTGACGAAGCGGGAATCCTATACTATGATATAGAAGTGAGATTTCTTGCAGATACACAATCTGATTATGATAAATGAACAGGAGGATCTATGGATAAAAAGAAAAAAGCGATCCTGAAAGCCGCGCAGGCTCTCACGGAGAATTATAAAAAAGAAGAGCTTTTTATGCCAAAGAACGGAAGACGGCTTCCCGACAGGGCGGCGGTCATCGATCTGGTAAAAGATCTGCGGTCCGTTATCTTCCCGGGATATTTCTGCGCGGACACCGCGGCCCGTATCTTTCCGGAGCAGTTCAGTACCTATTGTCTGAATGAATATTACGACAGGCTGAAAGAACAGGTGGAGATCGCGTTTCTCTACGCGCATCAGGATATGGAACTTCAGGAGGCGGCGGAGCTTTCCGAGAATATCTGCGCGGATTTTTTCGCTAAGCTTCCAGAAGTACAGCAGAAGCTTTTAAAGGACGTACAGGCAGGCTTTGACGGCGACCCGGCGGCCAAGAGCAAGGAGGAGATCATTTCTTCCTATCCCGGGGTTTTCGCTATCTATGTCTATCGTCTGGCGCATATCTTATATAAAAGCCATGTGCCGCACATTCCAAGGATCATGACGGAATACGCCCACGGCAAGACCGGGATCGACATTAATCCGGGCGCAGAGATCGGAGAATATTTCTTTATCGACCACGGCACCGGCGTGGTGATCGGCGAGACCACGGAAATCGGCAATAATGTGAAACTTTACCAGGGCGTGACGCTGGGCGCGCTTTCCACCAGACAGGGACAGCAGCTTGCCAATGTGAAGCGTCATCCCACTATCCGGGATAATGTAACGATCTATTCCAATTCATCCGTTCTCGGCGGTGAAACAGTAATTGGCGAAAACAGTATCATCGGAGGAAATACATTTATAACAGAATCTGTTCCCGCGGATACCAAAGTCAGTGCCAAGAGCCCTGAGCTGGTATTTAAGAAACCCAGAAGCAGTGTTTCCAAGGCAAATATCTGGGATTGGGATAACTGAGAAGAGCATAAAAGGAGGAGACAGAATGCTTGCACTTGAGAACGTCAGCTGGACAGCGGCTGACGGTGAAGAAATACTGAGAAATATCAGTCTGGAGGTTCCGGACGGGAAGATGACCGTTATCACCGGCCCCAACGGAGGCGGCAAGACTTCCCTGGCAAAACTGATCGCCGGACTGGTAAATCCCACAGAAGGGAAAATCCTTCTGGATGGAAAAGATATCACGGACTGGGATATGACAGAGCGCGCCAGGGGCGGTATCAGCTATGCTTTTCAGCAGCCGGTGCGTTTCAAAGGACTTACAGTCCGCGATCTTCTTGAAACATCGGCAGAAAA
>CALWGI010000159.1 GCA_944380045.1 uncultured Blautia sp. | reverse complement strand
CGACGGCTGTATGGATTTTCTGGGGTCCCTGGAGAACATAAAGAAACAGCTTATCTGTTTCCGCAACGACAGCGCGCTGGATATGGATAAACTGAAAGACAGTCTGGTGCAGATGGGCTATGAGCGCGTAGGCCAGGTGGAGATGCCGGGGCAGTTTTCCATCCGGGGAGGGATCGTGGACATCTATTCCCTCACAGAGGAGAATCCCTGGCGCATCGAACTGTGGGGGGATGAGATTGATTCCATCCGCAGTTTCGACGCCCAGAGCCAGCGTTCTCTGGAGAATCTGGAAGAGATCGTGATCTATCCTGCCGCGGAGCAGCAGGCGGAAAACAGCGGAATTACGTTTCCGGATTATTTTCCTGCGGATAAAACCCTGATATTCCTGGATGAGCCCAACCGTCTGGTGGAGAACGCCCAGGCTGTGGAGGAGGAATTCAGCCAGAGCTGCAGGAACAGAGAAGAAAAAGGGACGGCGAACATTTCCCGGGGCTGGATGTGCGGATGGAATGATCTTCAGAAAAAACTGAACCGGAGAAACTGTATATCATTTTCCTCCCTTGAGCCGAAAAAAACAGGATGGGATTTTACAGGGAGTTTTAATCTCACCGTAAAATCCATGAATTCCTACCAGAGCAGCTTCGAGCTTCTGGTGAAGGATCTGAAGCAGTATAAGAAAAGAGGATATCAGACGGTGCTTATGTCCGGATCCCGGACCCGTGCGGAACGTCTGGCAAAAGATCTCCAGGAAGAAGGACTCAGCGCGTTTTACGGGCAGGACACAGACCGGATCCTGGAGCCGGGCGAGATCATGACGGTTTACGGACACGCCAGAAAAGGATTCGAATATCCGCTGATCAAGTTCGCGGTGATCACGGAAACGGATATTTTCGGCAAGGAGCAGAAACCCCGGAAGAAAAAGAAAACCTATAAGGGAAACCGTATTCAGGATTTTGCGGAGCTGTCCATCGGCGATTTCGTGGTACATGAAAGGCACGGACTGGGAATCTACCGGGGAATCGAAAAGGTGGAAGTGGATAAAGTCGTCAAGGACTATATCAAGATCGAGTACCGGGGCGGCAGCAATCTCTATATCCTCGCCACTCAGCTGGACGCCCTGCAGAAATACGCGGGAGCGGACGCGGACAGAACGCCGAAACTGAATAAGCTGGGCGGACAGGAATGGAAAAAAACAAAGACAAGAGTAAAGGGCGCTGTGCGCAATATCGCCAGGGAACTGGTGGAGCTTTACGCCGTGCGCCAGGAAAAAGAAGGTTATGTCTGCGGCCCGGATACGGTATGGCAGAAGGAATTCGAGGAAATGTTCCCCTATGAGGAGACAGAGGACCAGCTCGCCGCCATAGAAGACACCAAGCGGGATATGGAGAGCACCAAGATCATGGACCGTCTTGTGTGCGGCGACGTGGGATACGGCAAGACGGAGGTGGCGCTCCGCGCCGCCTTTAAGGAGGTACAGGAGAGCCGGCAGGTGGTGTATCTGGTGCCTACCACCATACTGGCCCAGCAGATCTACAACACCTTTGTCCAGAGGATGAAGGAATTTCCCGTGAGAGTGGACCTGCTGTGCAGGTTCCGCACCCCCGCCCAGCAGAAAAAGACCATTGAAGATCTGAAAAAAGGACAGGTGGATGTGGTGATCGGCACGCACCGGGTACTGTCCAAAGATGTGGAATATAAGAATCTGGGGCTTCTGATCATTGACGAGGAACAGCGCTTCGGCGTCGCCCACAAGGAAAAGATCAAGCAGCTGAAAAAGAATGTGGACGTCCTCACGCTCACAGCGACTCCTATTCCCAGGACTCTTCATATGAGTCTGATCGGGATCCGGGATATGAGTGTTCTGGAGGAACCGCCCATGGACCGTGTACCCATTCAGACATATGTAATGGAATATGACGAGGAGACCGTGCGGGAGGCGGTAAGCCGGGAACTCAGACGAGGCGGGCAGGTCTATTATGTATATAACCGGGTAAACGATATCGCGGAAGTGGCGCTCAGACTGGCGAAACTGCTCCCCGAGGCAAGGGTGGATTTCGCCCACGGACAGATGAGCGAGCGGGAGCTGGAATCCGTCATGTACTCTTTTATCAACGGGGATATCGACGTTCTGGTGTCAACCACGATCATTGAGACCGGACTTGATATTTCCAATGTGAATACAATGATCATCCATGATTCAGACCGCTACGGCCTTTCCCAGCTCTATCAGCTCCGGGGAAGGATCGGACGATCCAACAGGACGGCCTATGCCTTTCTGATGTACCGCCGGAACATGATGCTGAAGGAAACGGCGGAGAAGCGTCTTTCCGCCATCCGGGAATATACAGATCTGGGAAGCGGATTCAAGATCGCCATGCGGGACCTTGAGCTCAGAGGAGCCGGCAACCTTCTGGGAGCGGAGCAGCACGGGCACATGAACGCTGTGGGGTACGACCTTTACTGCAAGATGCTCAGCGAAGCGGTAAAAGAGGCGAAGGGAATCCAGACAATGGAGGATTTCGAGACAACCATCGATCTGAATATGGACGCTTTTATCCCGGACAGCTATATCAGCAACGAATACCAGAAGCTGGATATCTACAAGCGTATCGCCGCGATAGAAACCCAGCAGGATTACGACGATATGCTGGAGGAACTTCTGGACCGTTTCGGAGAGATGCCGAAGGCGGTGCTGAATCTTCTGGCGATTGCCAGGATGAAAGCCCTCGCGCACAGAGCCTATGTGACGGAGATCAAGCAGATGGGCGTCGATATGAGGATCACCCTTTATGAGAAAGCGCGGCTGGATCCGGCAGGCATCCCCGAGATACTGGCAAAATACCGGAGAGGCCTGCAGTTCAAAGCGGAGCAGGAGCCCAAATTCCTGCTTACGTCTGTGGGGAACATGCTGGAGGCGCTGACGGAATTTCTCAAAGAACTGGAAAAACTGGCGGAGTAAAGAATCCTTATTTTGTGATTTTTGTGTGTTTCTCCTTGCCCTTCAGGCGAAAAAAGTTTATACTTGTATAAGTGAAATCAGGCAACTATGGAGGAAGAAATGAAAGAAATATCTAAGAGAGCGGCTGCCGCCGCCCTGGCCGGCGTGATGGCCGCAGGGCTGCTGACAGGCTGCGGTGAAGAAGAAAAAGTAGACGGGACCCAGATCGTGGCGACAGTGGACGGAGAAGAGATCCCCATGGGAATCTTAAGTCTCGCGGTACGTTATAACCAGGCGCAGACAGAATCCATGTATATCAGCCTTATGGGCGGAATGGATTATTCCATCTGGGATACAGAAGCCGAAGAAGGCAAGACATACGGCGAGCAGGCAGTGGAGCAGACCCTGGATCAGATTGAGCTTATGTATATTATGCGGGGCAAAGCCGCAGATTATGACGTGACGGTTACTGAGGAGGATCAGGCAGCCATCGCCGAAGCGGCGGCGTCCTTTATGGAGGCCAACAGCGAGGAGACACTGGAGGAACTTTCTGTTTCCGAGGACCAGGTGAAGACATATCTGGAACTCCAGACATATCTGGAGCGTATGCACGATCCCATGGTGGCGGACGTGGATACCGATGTGCCGGATGAGGAGGCGCAGCAGTCTTCCTTTACCTATGTAAGTATCTCCACGGCAGACCTGTCCGATGAGGAGATCGAGGAGAAGAAGGCGGACGCGCAGGAGATCCTTGACGCTATGAAAGAGGATCCGGATGCGGACTTCAATGAAACCGCCAGTGCGGTCAGCGAAGATTACTCCGCGCTGGAGGGAACCTTCGATACCAATGTTCCGGATACGGAAGAGACAGACGAAGAAGAGATGACGTCCTCCTCCACATACCCGGATGAAGTTATGGAAGTCCTGAGAACCCTGAACGACGGCGAACTGGGACCGGATGTGATCGAGACAGACACGGCGTTCTATGTTGTACGTCTGGATCAGAAGATTGACGAGGATGCTACAGAGTCAAAGCGTGAGTCCATCATCAGCGAGAGAGAAGAGGAGCTGTATACGGATACCACCCAGCAGTGGCTGGATGAAGCGGACATTACCGTGGATGAGGATGTGCTGAAGACACTGAAACTTACCGACAGCCATAAATTCAGCATTGATACTTCCGCATCAGCAGAGACTGCAGACACAGCGGAAGCAGAGACCGCAGAGGATACCGCTTCCGAGACGGAAACCGACAGCGCGGCTGCGGAGGATACAGCAGCTTCTGACGATACTCTTTCCGAAGATGAAGTGCTGGTGCCGGTGACTGAGGAAGAACTGGAAGCGGAAGGCGATTCCGCAGAGGAAGACTTTGCTGAAGAAGTAACAGAAGAAGATACTGAGGACGCAGCAGAGGACGATACCGCGGCAGATACGGCTGAGGATGCGGCAGAAGACGATACTGCGGCGGAAGCGGACACCTCCGCGGATACCGCAGAATAAACAGACGGCATAGTGTCCTATAGAATGTATAAAAGACATTTCCATGATAAAGTGGGAATGTCTTTTTT
>CALWGI010000158.1 GCA_944380045.1 uncultured Blautia sp. | reverse complement strand
AAGTTTGTCAATACGGGGAAAATAAAATTTCAGAAAAATTTATGTAAATCCAGGCCGCGTAATTTCCTCCCTTTTTTACTCCGGCAGGATGATCCGGACCCTCGTTCCCAGATCCGTCCGGGAGAGGATCTGAAAACAGCCTCTGTGCTTATCCACGATCCACTTGGCGATTGCCAGGCCCAGACCGGTTCCCTGCTGCGCCCGCGCCTCGTCCGCTCTGTAAAAACGTTCAAACATATGCTCCACGTCAGCCTCCGCCATACCGATCCCCATATCCTGCACCTGCAGATATATTTTCCCCTCGTCGGTGCGTCCCAGGCTGAAAACGATCTCATCTCCCTCATGCGTATACTTTGCCGCGTTATCCGCCAGAATACGCACCGCCTGTTTCAAAAGAGCGGCGTCAACCGTAGCGCAAAAATCCTCCGAAGGCTTTGTGAAACGGTAAATATGCTTCTCATCGATCATCAGCGATTCCTCGTATATCTCCTCCATCATTTTGTTCAGATCTGTTTTTTCCAGGGAGAGTCTGGTCTTCCCGCTGTCTCCTCTCGCCAGAAAGAGGAGCTGTTCCACCAGGTACTTCATATGATCTGATTCGTGCAGGATCGCTTCTATGGATTCTTTCAGAACCTTCTCGTCTTTTGTTCCCCACCGGGACAGCATATTGGCGTAACCCTGGATCACCGCGATGGGGGTCCGGAGTTCGTGGGAGGCGTCGTTGACAAACCTCGCCTGCTGCCGGTAGGAATCCCGCATCCTCATCAGCAGATTATTCATAGCAGCCTCTATTCCCTGCAGATCCGAGTCTCCAAAAGAAAGCAAATCCGGCTCTTCCGGCTGCAGGCTGGAAATCGCTTCCTCAATCTGCTGATATTTATCCTCCGAAAACGTCATCTTGCTCAGCTCGTCGGCTTTCAGGGCGATCTCATTGATAGGCGCAAGGATCCGGCGGATCCGGCGCTCCTCCTGCACATAGGAAAAACCGATGTCCAGAAGCTGAAAAACCAGAACGATCCCGGTGAATATCCCGATCGCCATGAGAGTATGGTACACCGGAACGTCCATCAGGATCTTTCCTGTTTCGTCCTTCACCACATAAGCCAGCTTCTTAACATCCGGAAAATGGGCAAAGCTTCTTTCATAATCAAATTCAAAGGCTCCCAGTCGGGTAAGCTCCTGATCCAGAAGCCAGCCGATGCAGAGCACCACAAAAAGGAAGAGATCCCATCCGATATACATGGAAAGTTTTCTTCCGATCCAGCTTATATGAAGTTTGCGGACAATAGAAGTCATCCGCTTCGTTTCCGCCGCGCCTCTGTTCCCGCTCATATCATCCGTCCTGTTCTTCCTTGATCACATATCCCACGCCCCGCACCGTCCGGATCATTTTTACCCCGTATACCTCGTCGATCTTGGAGCGGAGATACCGGACATAAACGTCCACCACATTGGTCTCTCCCATATAGTCGTAACCGCAGACCTTTTCCAGAAGAGTCTCCCGTGAAAGTACGATATCTCTGTTTTCCAGGAGGGTTTTCAGCATCCGGAACTCCCGGTTGGTAAGGCTGATCTCCTCCCCCGCCCAGGTTACCTGGTGGCGCTGTTCGGAAAGAGACAGCTTTCTCCAGGTAAGATTCCCCGGTTCGGCTGTTTTCTTCGCCGCCGCGGCACTTCCGTGAAGCTTCAGCGCCACGCGGATCCTGGCCAGCAGCTCCTCAATGGCGAAGGGTTTCGTGATATAATCCACCGCGCCTCCGTCCAGTCCCGCCACTTTATCCATCACCGCGTCTCTGGCCGTGAGAAGGATCACCGGCACCGTGTTTCCTTCCTGCTTGAGACGGCGGAGGACTTCAAGCCCGTTCAGTCCCGGAAGCATGATATCCAGAAGGAGCAGATCATAGCTGTTCTCCTCCGCCATCTGAAGGGCCTCCCGGCCGTTCCCGCTTCTGCTGACCTGATAGCCTTCATGAACCAGTTCCAGCTCCACGAATCTTGCCAGTTTCTCTTCATCTTCTATGATCAGAATATGTGCCGCCATGTATTTTCCCGCTCCTTATGATTCTGCAGCGCGTCCCCGGCACAGTTCCGCGCCGGGTGGCTTCTGCATATTTTACAGTTTCTCATACTCATCTTTCACCTTGTCGGCCAGATCTCCGGCCTTGTCCATGGCCTTGTTCACGCCGTCCAGGTTGTCTTTTCCCTTAAAGGAATACCGGCACTCGAAAAACAGCGCCACGATCATAACCGGAATCAGGATCTTCCAGAAGAAAAGAAGGAGGAGCACCAGCGCCCACACAGGCACATGGAAGATTTCCTCTTCCCTTCGCTTAACATAGAAAGAGTTATCCATGCTTTTCTGAAAAAGGATCTTGCAGAAATGCCCCAGCTTCTTAAAAAAGCTGTCGCTTTCACTCTCTTCCTGTTCCTGCACCTTGTCCTTTACAGAGACATACTGATCCTGTTCCTCGTAACTGGTGGTAAAACTCTCTTTCGACGGGCCTTTTACTTTTCCTCTTTTTTCCAGCCATACCATGGCGTCCAGAAGATCCCAGTCACAGGCCTCCAGGGCCTCTTTCGCCTCCTCGTAGGAGACGTCTGCTCTTTCTCTTAATTTTTCAACTTTTTCCAGCTGTTCCATAATATCCACCTTTCCCTTCAAAGCAATGTATTTAAATTGATTTCTTTCTGTTTACAGTACCTACTTTAACAGTGGTTCCTTAATTTCACTTTGAAGGAAAATTAAAATCAGATTAAAATTTATTTCTTTTCCGCCGCTCTTCTGTTATAGATAAACATTCCAAGAGACGCCGCTATGATCAGCCCGTAGCCGATAAAGCTGTATCCGTCCGGTATCTCCCCAAAGAGGAAAAAGCCCAGCAGTGTGGCAAAGATGATCTGGGAATAATCAAAAATAGAGATTTTTCCCGCCGGGGCGTAGGTGTACGCCGTGGTTATGGTGAACTGTCCGCCTGCGGCAAATAATCCCGCCATCAGAAGGGTTCCCAGCTGCTTCATGCTCATGGGCGCGAAATCAAAGATCAGCCATGGCAGAAGAAGCACGCAGGAAAACATGGAGAAATAAAATACGATCACCGGTCCTTTGATCCCGTGGGTTCCCAGCACCCGGACCATGGTATAGGCGATTCCGGCTCCCAGTCCTCCGCAGACTCCGATCAACGCCGGGATAAGGGCCGCGTTCTGGAATCCCGGTTTGACCACAAAGAGGCAGCCGATGAACGCCAGCATTACGCAGGACGCCTGTATGGGCGTGATTTTTTCCTTCAGGATCAGGAAGGAGAAAATAATGGCGAAGAAGGGGGACAGTTTGTTCAGGATCGAGGCGTCCGCTACCAGGAGATGATCTATGGCGTAGTAATTGCAGAGTATGCCGACGGTTCCGAAGATACACCGCATGGCAAGGGGCGCCCAGTAACGGCTGTTGACCCTGGGAGATACGTGGTTTTTCATCAGGATCGCTGCCGCGAACGCCGCCGCCACCAGGTTGCGGAAGAAACTTTTCTGCATGGTCGGCAAATCTCCCGCCAGGCGGACGCTTACGTTCATGCAGGCAAAGAAGAAGGCTGACAGGATGATCATGGTCATTCCTTTGATGTAGTTTTCCTGTTTCATGTATGTTCATTTCCTTTCGTGTCGGATTTACCCAAATATCATAACACCGGCGGAAAAAGATGGCAACAGGGGCGCGGGAAATATGCGTGTCGCATGAAATATAACGGCCGCGGGCGGAAGGCGGTCATCGCAGGCAGGCCTCGCTTTCATGTTTTTGCTGCGCCGTTTTTTGTGGACGGCGGATCAAAACTCGCTCTGCTCAAACAGTTGATCCGCCGCCCACACTATGCTCGCAAATTCCATGAAGCTCCGGCAACAGCCTTTGATGACCGCTCTTCCATCCCTGCGGCCTGTATAATTTCTATCTCGCAAATATTACCAAAATTCTTTTATGTATTCATCGGGATTTATTCCTAAAATTTCTGCATTGAAGAGTCTTAAGGCTATAGTTTCCCGTTGTAAATTATAAACAACTCTTTTATAATATAATTATATCCCAGTATTATTAATGCCGTGGGTTTTTCTGCGGCCACTCTGGGATTGCCACTATATGGGATTCCTCCGGATATGTATTTAAAGGAGGAGTAAAATGGCAGGAAGAAATACCGGTATACGTTTGATATGGCATGCCGAGAGGACGGGGAGGTTTCCCTGGAGGACGGCAGTCATACGGTTTTCCTCAGCACCTGCGGGGAGAATGAAGACGAAGTACCGGAGGAACTGGTGAAGTTCCTGAAGTATGTCAAAGCAGAATTAAAGGAAAGCACAGGTGATTTCAGGGACAGCTTTGTAAAGCGGATTCAGGACGCGGTCAGGAATGTAAAGGCAAGCCGTGAAATGGAGGAGCAGTTTATGTTGTTGGAAGAGCTGATCAGAGAAGAAAGAGAGGATGCCAGGAAACAGGCGTTGGCTGAAGGGCGTGAGCTTGGCTTGTCTGAAGGACG
>CALWGI010000157.1 GCA_944380045.1 uncultured Blautia sp. | reverse complement strand
AGGAGGAACTCCACCCTGCCGATCTGCTCTCCTTTTTTCACCGGCGCGTCGAGATTCTCTTTCATGGTCACCCGGCACTCTATATGTTCATCACTTCCCAGCAGAAACTTTCTGTTTTTTTCTTCGTCTCCCACGGAGATCACTCCGTCCAGGGCGGCGTCTTCCCAGAGTCCGCGTCCGCTTTGTATGCCGTTATTGACGGTCAGCCGGGGGATCTCCGGTTCCTGCCAGTATGTCCGGTAACTGAAATTCTCGTTCCCGTAATCCAGAAGCGTCATGGTATCCTTCCACTTATATGTCTTGTTGTTGGGCCAGCCGCATCCAAGAAGAGAAATGATAAAGGTTTTTCCGTCGCGCTGTACGGCGCACACATAACAGTATCCCGCGTCGGCGGTAAACCCTGTTTTTCCGGACAGAACCCCGTCCGTCATATCCAGAAGCGCGTTTGTATTATGTACGGTAAATTTTCTTTTACCGCTGAGATCGCTGAAGGTGTATTCCCTGGTTTCTGTGATCTTAAGAAAGGTGGTGCTCCGGATGGCGTACCTCATGATCAGCGCCAGGTCGTGAGCGGTGGTGTGATGCACTCCCCCGCCATCCTTATCATCCAGTCCGTTGGGCGTCACAAAATGACTGTCCGTACACCCGATTTCCGCCGCCTTCTCATTCATCATCCGGGCGAAGCCCTCCACGGAACCTCCGATATGCTCCGCTATGGCCACCGCTGTATCGTTATGGCTCTCCAGCATCAGGGAATAGAGAAGGTCTTCCAGATAATACTGTTCTCCCTCCTGCATATTCAGCTGCACGTCCGGCTGTCCCGCCGCCCTCGCAGAGACTTCGACGTAATCGTCTCCCTCTCCGTTTTCCAGGGCAAGTATACAGGTGAGAACCTTTGTGGTACTGGCGTTGGCCCGGGGATCATCTCCGTTTTTTTCATACAGAACTCTCCCGGACCCGGCATCCATAAGCACTGCGGAAAGGGAGTACAGATTTTCCGGATCCGCCTTTACCGGGACTGCGGCGAAAAAAAAGACAGATATAAGGATAACTGCTCCTGCGGCATGTCTGATTTTCATAATCCACCTCTGCATATCTTGATAGAATATTTTATGCAGACATGTCCGGTCTGTATTCCTTATCTGTCTTTTTATACATTTTCTTATATACGGGACGTCAAAGCTCCGCCTGTTAACCGTTATAGGTATGGTACCAGCGTTCCGAAAGCGGCCGGTCTTCTTTTGAGAGAGTATAAAGTTCTTCCAGATATTTCGGAGCTGTAAGGACCGCTCTTTCATAAAGATCATGAAGCCTCGCCACCGGGCCCTCGCATCCCTCCGGAGGATCTTTGCGCATAAAATGATCCATGGCGGAAGCGGAAAGCTTTTTACCGCCAAGCCCGGTGAACATTTTGAGAAAGAATCTCCTTTTGCCCCTGTTGTCGTAAACCATAAGATTCGTCAGGAATTTCATCATACGAAGGGAAAACAGGATATCTTTGGTGCGTATCTGAGGGAACACACGGTGGATCACCCTTCCGTAGGAAATCCGGGGCACAATGCACTCAGACGGGTAGAAATGATGGGGGTCCCTGTTTGTTTTCAGCATAAGCGATCTGTCCATCTCTTTTTCCAGAAGGGTGTGGGAAATAATTTTCCTGTCGTCCATATCGTTTACGTATGGATGACATGTGCTGTCCAGAAGATAATGGCAGCCGAATCCCAGAAGATAGGCAAGGAGCTTTTCATCCCCCCGCTCTCTGACAAGACGCATTCCCCTGATAAAGAAAGGCGCCGCAGGTTCCTGGTGCATGTCCACTCCCGCCCCGCTCACGTCCGGCCTGAAAAGATGATAAAACAGGATATCCGGCCCGTGAAGTCCTATCCTGTACAGATTGCCGTTTTTTTTGATAATGTTTTTCATCTCTGCCGGAAGCTGGCGGTATATTTCCCTTCCAAAGAGATCGTGCGTATATGTTGTAGGCATTTTTTTAATCCTTTCCGGTATTGGTGATCAGACGTCCAGCTTCAGCTGTATCTCCTCTTCCGCCTCAGCCTTAAAGTCCTCAAGACGGACAGGATCCACTACAGGAAGCTCTTCCAGGGCCTGTACGCCGAAGGAACGAAGGAATTCCTCGGTAGTGCCGAAAAGGATCGGTCGTCCCGGCGCATCCAGCCGTCCCAGTTCTTTTACCAGGTCGTACTCTACCAGTTTATTTACCGCGTGGTCGCATTTGACTCCGCGGATCTTTTCGATTTCCGCTTTTGTTACCGGCTGTTTATACGCGATGATCGAAAGCGTTTCAAGCATCACATCCGTAAGGACCGGCTTCTGGGGATGTTTGGCGATTCTGATCAGACTGTCGTAATATTCTTTGTTCGTACACATCTGATAGGACTGCTCCAGCTCTATGATCTGGATCCCTCGTTCTTCTTCCCTGTAGCTGTCCATAAGATGCCGGATCAGCCTGCGGGTCGTTTCTTTATCCTGTTCTATGGCGTCCGCGATCTGCGCCAGCTCTACCGAGCCGCCCATGGTAAAAAGGATCGCTTCAATAGCCGCCTCTGCTTTTTTTAATTCCATGTAAGACCTCATTCCTGCTTATTCATCAGCAAATTCTGTCAGATGTTTCCATGTGTCGGGATCCGCCGCCACTTCCACTTCGATATCGTCAAAAAGGCTTTCCTGCTGCACATGGATGTATCCCATCTTCATCAGTTCAAGAATAGAAAGAAACGTAACGATAACCTGGATCCGTGACTTCTGCCCTTCCAGAAGGCGTCTGAAACTGAATTTCCGGTGAGAGGAAGCGTACTCCTTCATCTGAACCATTTTATCGGACAGACTGACTTCCTCTTTTTCAATGGTACCGAATTTACTTCTTATGGGGTCGATCTTAGCCTCCTGCCGCTTCAGTATGGACTGATAAACCGCGTTCAGTTTTTCCAGGGTCAGACCCTTCAGAAGTTCTTCCGGGTCAACCGGCTCCTTATATTTCAGGACTTCCTCGGGAAGCGTTTCTTTTTTATAAAAAACTCCGGCCGCCTGATCCATCCTGTCCTTCAGCTCGTAAGACATATATTTATACATCTTGTATTCCAGAAGTTTCTGGACCAGCTCGTCCCGGGGATCCTCTTCCTCTCCCTCTTCATTTTTTTCTTTTGGAAGAAGCATTCTGCATTTGATATCCAGAAGGGTGGCCGCCATTACAAGGAACTCGCTCATGGCGGAGAGATCTTCCGCGGGAAGGCTGTGAAGATACTCCATATACTGGTCTGTGATCTGCACTATGGGAATATCATAAATATCTATTTTGTTCTTATCGATAAGATGCAGAAGCAGATCCAGCGGTCCTTCGAAAACATTGATCTTTACATCTATTGCCATTGGTTAAATTCTCCTGATTTGAACGAGTTCATCCGTTATCCGCAGACGTCAGCTCCACAAAAACAAGCTCCCTTGGATTATGGATACGCACGGGCACCGTATGCTCGCCAAGTCCCGCGCTGACGATCATATGCTTCTTTCCCCGCTGAAAATGGCCGCAGCAGAAAGAAGGCAGCAGATGAAACTGCGGTGAAATCAGTCCGCGGTTTTCCGAAAAGCGTATCACGCCTCCGTGATTATGTCCTGAGAATATAAAATCAGCGCCCCAGGAAAAATAGGTCCTTCCATATACAGGATTATGGGCGAGAAGGACCCGTACGCCTTCCCTGGCAGGATGCCCCAGAAGATCGTCCACATCCCGTATCCCCAGATGGGGCGCCACCGGCTTCCGGTAATATTCCAGCGGGATTTCAAGCCCGTAAAAAACAAAATCATTGTCCCGGATCCTCAGGCAGACATGTTCGTTATGAAGGAAACAGATACCGGCATTGGTGAGAGTTCTTTCATATCTGGTGTATTCCATGCTGCTTAAAGGCTCCTGAAACATCCGGTACTCATGATTCCCCAGCGCATACAGGACCGGATACCGGTCCGGGAGTTTTGCCAGAAACTCCTCCGCAGGAGTCAGGCTCTCCACATTACTGCTGCATACCATATCGCCGGCAATCAGGATCACGTCCGGCTTTTCCTCCGCAATACTCCTTAAAAGATCCTCATTGTCATTTCCGAAAACGATACCGTGAAGATCGGAAAGCACCGCGAATTTTACCACTGATTTTCCTTTTATCTTATCTGTAGAAATATGATAATGTTTTGATCTGAATTTTTTCATTTATTATCCTGATCCGCTCTCTTTTATTTTCCAAATCCACAGTCCGGGAATCTGCAGACACTGCAGTTAAGACAAAGTCCGCCCTCTCCCAGCGACGCGATTTCTTCCCGGCGTATCGGATCGTCTGCCATGACCCTGGGCAGGATCAGGTCAAACACCGTCCTTTTCGCATACATGACACATCCGGGAAGCCCCAGCACGGGAATGTTCCGGCCGTTCATGTTCAGATACGCGATCAGGAGCATGGCTCCCGGCAGAACCGGCGCGCCGTAGGTGATGATCTCTGCTCCCGTATCTTTGATCGCTCCGGGCGTCCTGTCGTCGGGATCCACGC
>CALWGI010000156.1 GCA_944380045.1 uncultured Blautia sp. | reverse complement strand
CATGTGGTTCTGGCGGATATTTATGCCGCCAGGGAAACCGACACTCTCGGAATCTCTTCGGAGGATCTGGCGGAGGCGATCCGCAAGCTGGGAACGCCCTGCGAGTATTTCCCCACTTTTGATGAAATCGAAAATTTCCTCCTGGAAAATTGTACACAGGGCGACCTGTTGATAACTATGGGGGCCGGAGACGTTGTAACTATTGGGGAACAGCTTCTCGGGAAGTAATTATCCACATTATCCACATGTTTATGCACAATCTTTTTTGTGTGTGGCATGTGGATTTTTTTACCCCGTTCACTCGACATAATCCCACAGCAATTTTACCTGTTTTTTGCGTTTTTATGCCTTTTTTCGCCATTTGTAAAAGTTACCCATAATTTTCCCTCCATTTTTTTATCCACATTTTCCACATTTTCCACAGCGTCATGTGGACAATAGGATATCGTCCCGGAAGGGCGCCCGGAGACAAGAAAGGGTATTCTCTTTTGAAAAATCTTATGCTATACTACGGTTAAAACTCTTTAACCAAACCCGGACAGATTCAGAAAGCAGGCGGCAGCACATGAGTACGATCACTCTGAAAAGCGCTTCCCGACATGAAGCGACATACATATCCAATATATTTATCGACGATTATATGCCGGAAGCCAATGGCGAGTTCGTAAAAGTCTATCTTTACCTTCTTCGGACTCTCTCAGACGCTCCGGTTTCTTTCAGCCTGGAAGAAACCGCGGACCGGCTTCTCTGCACAGAAAGAGATATCCTTCGGGCGCTGAAATACTGGGCGCGGCAGGACCTTCTCTCTCTCGACTTTACAAAAGACCGTACCCTTCAGGGCATCACTCTGTGTGTTCCCAGGAAAAGATCCGCCGGGGCGCCGGATACCCCTTCCACGGCCACGGAGCAGAAGCCTACTGTCAAACCCGCCCCCCTGACTCCGGAACGGGTAAAAGAACTTAAGCAGAACGAAGAGATCTCCCAGCTTTTATATATTGCGGAACAATATCTCGGACGGCCCCTGACGGCCACAGACGTCCAGAAGATCCTGTTCTTCTACGACGGTCTGGATTTTTCCGCGGATCTTATCGAATACCTCATCGAATACTGTGTGAGCAGGAATCACCGCAGCATACGATATATCGAAACGGTGGCCCTGGCATGGGCCGGCGAGGGAATCTCTTCCGTGGCAGAAGCCAAAAAAGCGAACGCCCGGTACCGCAGAGATTATTATACAATCCTGAAAGCCATGGGCATCACCAACCGCAGTCCTGTGGAAACAGAGATCACCCTTATGGATACCTGGCTGAAAACATACGGTTTTTCCCTGGAGATCATTCAGGAAGCCTGCACAAGAACGGTTCTTCAGACCGGACAGGCCAGTTTCCAGTATACCGACAAGATCCTGGAAGGCTGGAAGAAGAAACAGGTAAAAAGCCTGAACGACATCCAGGCGCTGGACGCGGAACACCAGAAAAGGCGGAAGGAAAAGAAACCTGCGAAACAGGCGTCTTCGTCCCCCAACCGCTTCAACAATTTTCAGCAGCGGGAATATGATTTCGAAGAATATGAGAAACGTCTGCTGAATCACTAAAAGGAGGCCTGCAGTGGCTTTACAGAATTTTCAGTATGATACCATTATGAGAGAATACAGCCGGCGGCAGTCCCAGAGCCGCCGGGAGCTTGAAGAACGCCGCAGGGAAGCCTTCCATAAGATTCCCCGCCTGGCAGAGATCGACGAGGAAGTCGCTTCATTAAGCGCGGGCAGGGCCCGCTCTCTCCTTCTCGGAAAGGGCGGCTCCCTGGATGAACTTAAAGAGGAAATCGCCCGTCTCTCTTTTGAGCGGCGTTCTCTGCTGGAACAGAACGGGTTTTCCGCCGATTATCTGGAACCGCATTACTTCTGTCCTCTCTGTCAGGATACCGGATACATCGGAAGCCGGAAATGTTCCTGCTTCAAGAAGGCGGAGATTGAACTTCTGTATACCCAGTCCAATCTGAGCGAAGTCCTGGAAAAAGAAAACTTTGAGCACTTTTCTTTTGACTGGTATTCTGATACAATAAAAAACGAAGCGACCGGACAGTCCGCGCTGGAAACAGCCAGACACGCCTATAATGCCGCCCGGGATTTCGTCCGTAATTTCGATTCCAGTTTTCAGAATCTCTTTCTTTACGGCAGCACCGGGGTGGGGAAGACATTTCTCTCTCATTGCATTGCCCGGGAGCTTCTGAAGACATCCCATTGCGTTCTTTATTTCTCCGCTTACGATCTTTTTGAGCGGATGGCGGAGACGGCTTTTGCGCGCAATGAGAAGAACAAGGCGGACGAGGACCTGATTTACGACTGTGATCTTCTGATCATAGACGACCTGGGTACGGAACTTACCAACAGTTTTGTATCTTCGGAACTGTTTTTCTGCATCAACGAGCGCATTGCCCGCCGGAAGTCTACCGTGATATCCACCAACCTCAGTCTTGAGGATTTTTCGGCGGCATATTCGGAGAGAACCTTTTCCCGTATCGCCAGCAATTATCAGATGCTGAAGCTCATAGGGAAAGATATTCGCATACAGAAATTATTTTTAGGAGGAAAATAAAGAATGGCACAGTTTAGCACCAAAGATCTGAGTACACTTCCTGTAGGACGACTGGGACTGATCCCCCTGGAAAGCTGCCAGTCGCTGGGAGACAAGGTCAATGACTGGCTTGTGAAATGGCGGAAAGAACGGAACCACCGCGAGATGGATTCCTTCGCCTTCGAAGGATACCAGAGAGATTCCTTTATCGTTGGCGTTCAGACACCCCGTTTCGGATCCGGAGAGGGCAAATGTGTCATCACAGAATCTGTCCGCGGAGACGACATCTATCTGATGGTGGATGTGTGCAACTACAGCCTGACGTACCGAATCAGCGGATTTACGAATCTGATGTCCCCGGACGATCATTTTCAGGATCTGAAAAGGGTGATCGGAGCCATCGGCGGAAAAGCCCGCCGGGTAAATGTGATCATGCCCTACCTCTACGAGAGCCGCCAGAGCAAACGTGTGGGCCGTGAATCTCTTGACTGTGCCACAGCCCTGCAGGAACTGACGGGCATGGGCGTAGAAAACATCATCACTTTTGACGCCCACGACGCGAGAGTGCAGAACGCCACTCCTCTTCACGGATTCGAAACCGTCCAGCCGTCTTATCAGTTCATCAAGGCTCTTCTGAACCACGCGGAGGGTCTGCGCATTGACAACGAACATTTCATGATCATAAGCCCTGACGAAGGCAGCATGGGACGGGCAATCTACCTCGCCAATATCCTTGGGGTGGATATGGGAATGTATTATAAACGTCTGGATTATTCCAGGATCGTCAACGGCCGTCATCCCATCGCGGCCTATGAATTCCTCGGTCCCAAGCTGGAAGGAAAAGACATGATCCTGATCGACGATATGATCTCTTCCGGAAATACAGTGATCGAAACCGCGGCTCTTCTCAAAAAGCGCGGCGCCGGCAGGATTTACATCTGCGCCACATTCGGACTGTTTACAGACGGTCTGGAAAAATTCGACGAGGCTTACGGACAGGGGCTGTTCGACGGCCTCCTGACCACCAACCTGGTATACCAGAGTCCGGAACTTCTGGAAAAGCCCTATTACATCAACTGCGATATGAGCAAATACATTGCTCTGATCATCGATACTCTCAATCACGATCTGTCGGTCAGCCATCTGCTGAACCCGGTGGACAGGATCAAGAACTGCGTGAAGAACTACATGAAACAGTACGAATAAAATCAAAAGACACAGCCGCCGGTTTTCCGACGTCTGTGTCTTTTTTTATAATACCGCTTCCGTAAACGGGATACCCAGTTTCTCCATGATCTCCATTTCCCGGCGCCGGCAGGTGCAGATGATCACCTGGCGTTTTTCCCTGGAAAGCCAGGAAAGAACGGCGGCAAGCCTTTCTTCATCATACATGCCGAATACCTCGTCGAGGATCACCGGAAACTTTTCATCCCCGCAGAGAAGCTCCCCGGCCGCCATACGGAGAGAAAAGTAGATCTGTTCCGCCGTTCCCCTGCTCAGCTGTTCCAGAGGAACGATCCTTCCTTCTGTGTTGACAGTCATGTGAAGGTCTCTGTCCATAAGGACATCACCGTATTTCCCTCCTGTGATCTCGCTGAGGATACGGGAGGTCCTTCTCTTCAGAGAAGTTCCCACCTGCCGGTGGATATTGCCCGAAAGACCCTCGATGGTTTTCATGGCGAGATTTACCGCTTCAATCTCCAGCTCCTCCGCCAGAGGAAGATAGGCCTGTTCTTCCGCTTCCTGATAGGCTCCCCTGAGATTTGACAGCGCAGTCTGTTTTTCTTTTTCCATTTCAGTCAGTTTTTCTCTGCTCCAGGAAAGCTTTTCCTGCTTTTCCTGCCATCTCTTTTTCTGTCTCTGCCTTCTCTCCGTTTCCTTTGCCAGACTCCTTCTCACAGGAAGCGCGGCCAGAAATACAGCCAGTCCGGCTGCCGGAGGAAGCAGGCAATACCAGACAGCCCCCTGCATAAGAAGCCCGATCAGCACAGCCGCCGCCACTCCTGCAGCCAGAGCCGCCAGACTGACGACAGTCCATATTTTCTGTCTG
>CALWGI010000155.1 GCA_944380045.1 uncultured Blautia sp. | reverse complement strand
CACCTGCGCGCCGTACATATCCAGAAGCTCGCAGGCGATCTCCATATTGATCTCGTTATCCTCCGCCAGAAGGATCTTTCGGTTCCTTAAGAAATCCTCTTCGGTTTCTCCGGAAACCGGATTATCTTCCATCTCTTCCTCCACGTCGGCTTTGCGGAACGGAAGGATGACGGTAAAAGTACTGCCCTTTCCCAGCTCGCTCTCCACGGAGATCTCCCCGTTCATCTGGGAGAGGATATTTTTTACGATAGGCATTCCAAGCCCGGTTCCGGATACATTCTTCGCGCCGAATCTCACCTCCCGCTCATAGGGGATAAAGATCCTGTCCAGAAAATCCCGGGACATGCCGGCTCCCGTATCCTTAAGGACCAGCTTATATTTCACAAAATCACTGTTCTGCCTTTCCGATACTTTCAGCGAAATGGTATCCCCCTCCGAGGTGAATTTCACCGCGTTGGACAGAAGATTGCTGAGGATCTGCGTCACGCGGAAGGAATCCCCGTATACTTCCCTGGTCTTAATGTCAAAATCAAGGGTAAATGTTTTCCCTTCTCTTTTTATCTGGTCCCGCACCATATCCGCGCAGTCGGTGATACACTTCTTCAGGTCAAAATGTTTGGTATCCAGAGTGATCTTTCCTTTTTCCAGCTTGGATATCTCCAGGATATCATTGATCAGTCCCAGAAGCTGCTGGCTGGAAAAACTGATCTTTGACATATAGTCTTTCATTTTTTCCCGGTCGTCCAGATGCTTTTCCGCCAGCTCCGACAGTCCGATGATCGCGTTCAGAGGGGTACGCATATCATGGGACATATTGGAGAAGAAGGAATTCTTGGACTCCTCGCTCTCCCTGGCGGCCCAGTTTTCTCCTGGAAAGAAACAACTCTACCACAGAATCTACGCGCCGTTTTACAACGTACGGGATCACCGGTTTTTCGATGACGTCCATAACGCCCAGACGGTAGCCTTCCTTTACCACCTGTTCTCCGGCTTCCGCGGTAATGAGAAATACAGGTATGGTGTCCAGGATGTCTGTATCGGCCTCCAGCCGTCTGAGAAGTTCCATGCCGTCCATTACCGGCATCATCACATCCAGAAGGACGGCGCAGATACGGTCCTTGTTTTCCAGGAGTTTTTCCAGACATTCCCGTCCGTTTTCCGCCTCCATGATCTCATAGGATTCTTTGAATATTTCCTTTAATATCGCTCTGTTCAGTTCACTGTCGTCCACGATCAGGACGGTATCCGCCGTGAACTGTATCTGCCGCTCTGGTATCTGTCTGTCCATGCTGATCTCCTCTGACTGTCTAAGTGTTGTTTTTCCCTCAGATGCATTTATAGGCGATGATGGTTACCGTTCCCTTTCCCTTATAGCGTTTCATGGAATATTTTTTCGGGAAAGCCTCCACAAGATCCGGAAGCTTGGAAAATCCGTAGGTCCGGGCGTCGAAATCAGGTTTTGCCCGCTTGATATACTGGCCCGCGGAGCTTACGTTCACATATCCGTCGTTCTCCTGGTATTTGTCCCAGGCGATCCGGAGCAGTTTGTGGATCTCTTTTATATCTTCCTCCTGGGGATACTCCGCGGCGGCTTCGGACACCTGGATTTCTTTCTTAACGTTGTTTTTCTCGTTTTCCGCAGAACCGCGAACCTCTGTATTCTTGTTCAGGTTCTCCAGGAACACGAACTCGTCGCAGGCGTTGCGGAAAGCTACCGGAGTAGTTTTCTCGCCTACTCCCATAACGTAGACACCCGACTCATGGAGCCGGATGGCAAGAGGAGTATAGTCGCTGTCGCTCGCCACGATGACAAAAGCGTCATAAAGCTCATTATGGAGGAGGTCCAGAGTATCGATCACCAGCGCCATATCTGTGGCGTTCTTTCCCGATACATAATCGAACTGCTGCTCCGCCTTGATGGCGAGGCGCTTCAGTTCCTCCTCCCAGTTCTTCAGATTCTCTTTTCTCCAGTTCCCGTATGCTCTCTTTACCACGATACGCCCTTTGGCGGAAACCTCCTGTATCACCGCTTCCAGTTTGGAAAGCTGCGTATTGTCTGCATCGATCACCATTACTATTTTTTTCAGATTTTTCATGGAATATCTCCTGATCATAAATTTTTTTCTGCGTTTCTACATTTGCAATATATCATTTCCCGGCGAAATTGTAAATCATTCTGGCATTTTATAATAGAATATGCTAGGATAAGTGCCAGAGCCAGAATTCCTGTTTCTGTTTTCTGACTCGTCATCATTTCAGACACAGGGAGATGTAAATATGATTCGTTTTTTATCCGCCATATTTATAAAGAACCGGAAAAACTATTCTTCGCCCCAGGTGCGCCAGGCGTACGGCACACTCTGCGGCGCTGTGGGGATCGGCCTGAACCTGCTTCTTTTCCTCGGAAAATGGATCGCCGGTATTCTGAGCAATTCCATCGCCATCACGGCCGACGCCTTCAATAATCTTTCCGACGCAGGCTCCTCCATTATCACGCTCATCGGATTCCGGATTTCCGGACAGAAGCCCGATCCGGAACATCCTTTCGGACACGGAAGGATGGAATACATATCCGGCCTTCTCGTTTCGGTTGCGATCCTGATCATGGGCTTCGAGCTGGCAAAATCCTCCGTGGAAAAGATCCTCCATCCGGAAGCCGTGGACAGCAGCCCGCTTGTACTGGGTATCCTTGCCGCCTCCATTGTGGTAAAGATCTATATGTTTTATTACAACCGTTCCATAAGCCGCAAAATAGACAGCGCCGCCATGAAGGCCACCGCCATGGACAGTCTCAGCGACACGGTCTCCACCGCGCTGGTCCTGGCCGCCACATTGATCAGCCACTTTACCGGCCTCATTCTGGACGGCTGGTTCGGCGTACTTGTGGGGATCTTTATCCTGTATACGGGAGGCTCCACTCTGAAGGAAACCATGGACCTTCTTCTGGGACAGTCGCCCAAGAAGGAATTTATCAAGGAGATCCGGGAGATCGTCGTTTCCCATCCCCTGATCTACGATATCCACGACCTTATCGTACATGATTACGGCCCCGGCAGATTGATGATCTCTCTCCATGCGGAGGTTGACGCGGAAGGGGATATCCAGGCGATCCATGAACAGATCGACCATATCGAACATGAACTTCAGGAAAAACTCCACTGTTCCGCCACCATCCACATGGATCCCATCGTCACCAACGACGAGGAAGTTCTGGAAATGAAGGAGAAGGTATATCAGATTGTCAGAGATTTTGACAGCACACTGAGCATCCATGATTTCCGCATGGTCAGCGGGAACACCCGGACAAACCTGATCTTCGATATCTCCGTTCCCAGCGGCTCGAAGCTTACGGACAATGAGATCGTCAATGAACTGAAAAGCCGCATCCACCGGTATCTTGGCAGGAAGTATTTCGCCGTGATCCAGATCGATCATGAATATTATTAAAAGGCGGCACGGCAGCCGCATGATACACCAACAGCCGGATTCAGGCGTCCGCCCGAATCCGGCTGTTTTTAATCGTAAAACTCTATTCCCATCAGCGTCAGTCCGTGCGCCGGAGCTGTCGGCCCCGCCGCGGCGCGGTCGCAGGCGTTCAGGATATCTCGCACTCTCTCCGGCGGATACTGTCCGTTTCCCACCTGGATCAGCGTGCCCGCTATGATCCGCACCATATTGTAGAGGAATCCTTCTCCGGAAACCCGTATGGTGATCATGTCGCCGTCTTTCCACACCTCGATCCCGGTAACGGTGCGCACCGTTGATTTTACCTGCGCCCCTGTACCGCAGAAGCTGGCAAAATCATGTCTGCCGATCAGGTAGGAGGTCGCCTCCCGCATTTTGTCCACATCCAGCTTATAATGATAGAAATAAGAATAAAGCCGCTCTGTGGGAACCGGGAATCTCCGGTTCAAAATCCGGTACTCGTAGGTCTTCTCACTGTCACAGTATCTGGGATGAAAATCCGGTTCTACTTCTTCTGAAAGCTGTATCCGGATATCTTCCGGAAGCCGCTGGTTCAGAGCGTAGGAAATTTTTTCCCCGGGAATCCGGGTATTGGTATCAAACACCGCCACGTTGCCGAGGGCATGAACGCCCGCGTCCGTGCGGCTCGCCCCCATGATCTCGATCTTTTCTCCGAGAAGTTCCGAGAGGGTATCGTTCAGGACTCCCTGGATCGTGATGCCGTTGGGCTGTATCTGCCAGCCGCAGTAATTGGTGCCGTCATAGGCTACTACCAGTCCGATTCTCTTCATCAGGGGCACCTCCTAAATCCCGGCGACGCGGAACGCGACAGCCGCCGCCAGATACAGAAGAAGCACCAGGTAAGCCACTCTGTCCCTGCTCTTGTACTGAAGAGGTTTCATCTGCGTTCTGTGGCTGCCCCCGTGATAGCATCTGGCCTCCATGGCCATGGCGAGATCGTTGGCCCGGCGGAATGCGGAGATAAACAGCGGCACCAGAAGGGGAACCATGTTCTTTACTTTCTGGATCAGATTCCCGCTTTCAAAATCCGCGCCCCTGGCGATCTGCGCCTTCATGATCTTATCCGTTTCCTCCAAAAGGATCGGAATGAAGCGGAGGGCGATGGACATCATCATCGCGATCTCGTGGACCGGTACATGGATCCGGTTCAGA
>CALWGI010000154.1 GCA_944380045.1 uncultured Blautia sp. | reverse complement strand
GTATGCGCGCCCTTCCGGCTGCCCGGATAAATACACTATTTGCATTACAGGATATCACAGTCCGGGAATTCTTTTTGTCGAAAGAGCGCGAATCCGAAATTTTTTTATGTGGATCCGGATTATTTCAGGCAGTTCTTTTCAATGTATCCCAGTATCCCGTACAGCGCCATGGCTATTACGCACAGGATCAGGATGGACATAAGGACGGTGGTAAGTTTAAAGGTCTGGCTGGAGTAGATGATCAGATACCCCAGTCCTTTCCGTGCTCCGATGAATTCGCCGATGATGACGCCCACAAGGCACAGGCCAATGTTGACTTTCATAACGCTGAGGATCAGCGGAACAGAAGATGGAAGGACGATTTTCGTCAGTTCATCTTTTTTTGTACCGCCAAGTGTGGCGATCAGCTTGCATTTTTCCGGATCTGTCTCATGAAAACCGGTGTACAGATTGATGATGGATCCGAAAATCGCCACGGACATACCCGCGACTACGATCGTCCGCATATTGGCGCCCAGCCAGACGATCAGCAAAGGCGCGAGAGCGGATTTTGGGAGACTGTTCAGGACGACAAGGTAAGGCTCCAGAATCCGCGAAAGTTTCGGACAGGCCCACAAAAGAACTGCAGTACCGGTTCCCAGGATCACCACAAAAAAGAAACTCAGCAGGGTTTCTCCCAGTGTAATGCCGATATGCGAGAAAAGTTCCTGGCTGCGGCACATTTCTGTGAAATTCCGTACGATGGCAGTGGGACTGCTGAAAATAAAGGAATCGATCCAGCCTTTTCTGGCGGATATTTCCCATAGAAAGAGAAAGCCCAGGAAGATAAGGATCCTGGACAGACTGATCATATATTTTTCTTTTTTCCGTGCGGCAAGATATTGTTTCTGCGCGGCGGAGGGTTCATGCATAGCTGTTCAGCTCCTTCCATATCAGGTTGAAATAAGATTTAAAGTTCGGCGCGTTCCTTGAGGACAGGGGAGTTCTGTCTTCGATATCCAGTTTTATGGAAATAATGTCGGCTACGGAGGCCGGCCTTTTTGTAAGGATAACGACCCTGTCCGCCATACTGATGGCTTCGGATATATCGTGAGTGACCAGTATGGCGGGTTTTCTTTCTTTCTGGAGTATGGTGCCGATATCGTCGCTGACGTTCAGCCGTGTCTGGTAGTCCAGGGCAGAAAAGGGCTCATCAAGAAGAAGAAGCTCCGGTTTCAGCGCGAGAGTGCGGATCAGCGCGGCTCTCTGGCGCATGCCGCCGGACAGCTGGGACGGCCTGGCGTTCCGGAATTTGTCCAGTCCGTAAGTACGCAGCATGGAATCGATATCCGCCAGTTTATCTTCCGTGATCTCTCTGCGGATTTCCAGTCCCAGAAGGATATTTTTGTAGATGGTGCGCCATTCCAGAAGATGATCCTTCTGCAGCATATATCCTATACGGGAATCTCCCCGTGTTACCGGAGTCCCGTTCATGGTCACGGATCCTTCTTCCGGCGGCAGCAGACCGCAGATCACATTCAGAAGAGTGGACTTGCCGCAGCCGGACGGACCCACAACAGCAAGAAATTCACCGGGCATCAGATCGAAAGATATATGCGAAAGGGCAGCAGTCTCCCCGGAAGGCGTATGATAAGAAAGAGAAAGATCTCTCACTTCCAGCAGTGGATTCATAAAAAACCTCCATATTTTGTATATGTTTATCATATGCACCCCCAAAAAGATATGTTATGATGATTTCGAGAGCGCGAAGCGCGGAGAAATCCGTGGTATCATCAGAAGAAGAAAAGAAAAAGCAGCCCAAAAGGGCCGGGAAAGGAAATACATTGAACAACAGGAACTACCAGAGAGAACTGGACAACCTTATTGAAAATATTAAGAAAGAACAGAAAACGCCCACACTGTTTCTTCACAGCTGCTGCGCGCCCTGCAGCAGCTATGTGTTGGAATATCTTTCAGAATACTTTGAGATCACAGTGTTTTTTTATAACCCGAACATATCTTTCCGGGAAGAGTATATGAAGCGGGCCGGGGAGCTGCGCCGGATGACAGAAGAGATGAATTTCCGCCATCCCGTCCACGTAGTGGAAGGTCCATACGAGCCGGAGAAGTTTTTCCGCATGGCAAAGGGGCTGGAGGACGTTCCGGAAGGCGGGGAGCGGTGCTTCCGCTGTTACAGGATGAGAATGGAGGAAGCGGCGAAACTTGCCAGTGAAGGGAATTATGACTATTTTACCACCACTCTTTCCATCAGCCCGCTGAAAAACGCGCCGAAGATAAATGAGATCGGAGAGGAACTGGGAGAGATATACGGGGTTTCCCATCTTCCTTCGGATTTCAAGAAAAAGAACGGATATAAGCGCTCCATCGAGCTCTCCGGCGAGTACGGACTATACCGCCAGAATTACTGCGGATGTGTTTTTTCGAAGAAAGAGCAGGAAAAACAGAGGAATTCCGGTAAGACGCTTTGATTTTTGGTGAAAATATGGTAAACTGATGCAGTGAAAAAACAATATACAGAAATGAGGAAAATATATGGCTCAGTTATGGGGAGGACGATTTACAAAGGAAACAGATAAACTTGTCTATAATTTCAACGCGTCGATTTCCTTTGATCAGAAATTTTATAAACAGGATATCATGGGCAGCCGCGCCCATGTGAAGATGCTGGCGAAGCAGGGCATTCTCACGGAAGAGGAGAGAGATCAGATCCTCGAGGGCCTTGACGGGATCCTTAAGGACGTGGAGAACGGAACTCTGGAGATCACGTCAGAGTACGAAGATATCCACAGCTTTGTGGAGGCGAACCTGATCGACAGGATCGGAGATCCCGGGAAGAAGCTTCATACAGGACGAAGCCGCAACGACCAGGTGGCTCTGGACATGAAGCTGTATGTGAGGGATGAGATCGACGAGATCGACGGGGAACTGAAAGAGCTTCTGACAGAACTGCTTTCCCTGATGTCCGACAATGTGGAAACCTACATGCCGGGATTCACACATCTGCAGAAAGCCCAGCCGGTTACGCTCGCCCATCATGTGGGAGCATATTTTGAGATGTTCCGCAGAGACAGAGAGCGTATGGCGGACATCCGCAGAAGGATGAACCTCTGTCCCCTGGGCGCCGGAGCTCTGGCGGGGACCACTTATCCGCTGGACAGAGAATACACCGCCCGGCTACTCGGTTTCGACGGCCCTACAAGGAACAGTATGGATTCCGTATCGGACAGAGATTATGTGATCGAGCTTCTCTCGGCGCTTTCCACAGTGATGATGCATCTCAGCCGTTTTTCCGAGGAGATCATCCTCTGGAATTCCAATGAGTACCGTTTCGTGGAGATCGACGACGCCTACAGCACCGGAAGCAGCATTATGCCCCAGAAGAAGAATCCCGATATCGCGGAACTTCTCAGAGGAAAGACGGGCCGCGTTTACGGCGCCCTGATCTCCATCCTCACTACTATGAAAGGTATCCCTCTGGCCTACAATAAAGATATGCAGGAGGATAAGGAGCTTACCTTTGACGCTATCGACACAGTGAAAGGCTGCCTGAGACTTTTTACCGGAATGATCTCCACCATGGAGTTCCATAGGGACGTTATGGAGGCAAGCGCGAAAAACGGCTTTACCAACGCCACGGACGCGGCAGATTATCTGGTGAACCACGGCGTTCCTTTCCGTGACGCTCACGGGATCGTGGGACGGCTGGTGCTTCTGTGCATCGACAAAGGCATTTCTCTGGACGAGCTTCCGCTGGAAGAATATCAGAAGATCAGCCCGGTATTTGAAGAGGACATCTACGACGCGGTAAGTATGAAAACATGCGTGGAAAAACGCGAGACATACGGAGCGCCCGGACCGGACGTCATGAAGAAGGTGATCGCCGTAAACAGGGAATACCTTGAAAAAAACTGATTCCCGTAAAGAAAAATCATAAAAAAATACTTGCATTTTCGGGAAAAGTGTTATAGTATTTACTGGAAAAACAAATGTATGCTAGGCAAAGACATGAAGCGAGGAGAAGTATTATGAGCGAAAAACTGAAAGTTGGTATTTTAGGAGCTACCGGAATGGTAGGACAGAGATTTATCTCTCTTCTGGAGAATCATCCCTGGTTTGAGGTTGTGACTCTGGCAGCAAGCGCAAGAAGCGCAGGCAAAACATACGAAGAGGCGGTAGGCGGAAGATGGAAAATGGATACCCCCATGCCGGAATCCGTTAAGAATATTGTTGTAATGAACGTGAATGAAGTAGAGAAGGTTGCTTCCACAGTAGATTTCGTTTTTTCCGCGGTAGACATGTCCAAGGAAGAGATCAGAGCCATTGAGGACGCCTATGCGAAGACAGAGACTCCTGTTGTTTCCAACAACAGCGCTCACCGCTGGACGCCGGACGTTCCCATGGTAGTGCCGGAAATCAATCCGGAGCATTTTGAAGTGATCGAACATCAGAAGAAACGTCTGGGAACCACCAGAGGATTTATCGCAGTAAAACCCAACTGCTCTATCCAGAGTTATGCGCCGGTCCTCACCGCATGGAAGGAATTCGAGCCCTATGAGGTGGTTGCCACTACTTATCAGGCGATCTCAGGCGCGGGCAAGACCTTTAAGGACTGGCCGGAGATGGAGCACAACATCATCCCCTACATCGGCGGCGAGGAAGAGAAGAG
>CALWGI010000153.1 GCA_944380045.1 uncultured Blautia sp. | reverse complement strand
CGCGGCAGTACTGGATATCGTCATGCCTGTGATGGATGGGATGGAGACTGTGCGGCGGCTGCGCAGAAACGGAAGATCCACTCCCGTTATTTTTCTGACTGCAAGAGATACAATACCGGATAAGGTTGGGGGACTCGATGCCGGAGCCAACGATTATGTAGTGAAACCCTTCGTTTTTGATGAGCTTCTGGCGAGGATCCGCGCAGTAATGCGCACGGCTGCAGGGATTCATTCAGATATCTATGAGCTGGACAATCTGTCCTTAAATGCCAGAAGTCATATTGTTACGCGGGAAGGCAGAATAATCGAGCTTACCGGAAAAGAGTACGGACTGCTGGAGTATCTTCTGGTTAATAAAAATCAGATACTGAGCCGTGAGAGAATTCTGAATCATGTATGGGGATACGATTTCGACGGAACTGAAAATGTAGTTGACGTTTATATGAATTATCTGAGACGGAAGATTGAGTTAGAAGGACAAAAAAAGCTGATTCATACTGTCCGCGGATTGGGCTACGTGATGCGCGTAGAAGAGGATAAAGACAAAAATGAAGGGAAGTAAATTCAAAATAAGGATTACTATCTGGTTTTCTGCAGCTCTTTTTATCATGTGCCTGCTTATGGGGGCTGTCATAGTATCCCTGTACAGGCTGAAAATGGAAAATAGCGTTCTGGATAATCTTCAGGTTGTTATAGACGAATGCGCGAAGATGATAGACGGAGAACCGGAGCTCCAGCAGATTCTGCGGGAAAGCGAGATAGCTACAGCGGATAATTCAGGTTTTTTACAGGACGATGTATTTCTGATGATTTACCGGGAAGATAAAAGCAGAGCCTGCGGCCTTTTTCTCTATGAAGAGCTTGATTCCCTCCCCTTTGACGACAGACAGCTCCAGAAAATAGAAATAGATCATGCGGGTTTCTGGCTTTATGACAGATACATTGATGCAGAGGAGGGCGGACTTTGGATCCGGGGACTGCAGTATTCTGCCGCGGAAATGGGAGATATCCTTTATACTTTGAGGGATGTATTTCTGGTCTTTCCCTTTGTTCTTATCCTCGCCCTTCTGGGAGGGTATTGGCTGGCCGGCCGTTTTTTGCGGCCTGTGGCGCAGATTAGCCGTACAGCTGAAGAAATCAGACAGAACGGCGATCTCGCAAAACGGATTGAGATTAAGGATACCGGGGACGAGATTTCAGCGCTTGCCAGAACCTTTAATGCTATGTTTCACCGGCTGGAAAAGAATTTTGAGGCCGAAAGGAAATTTGCGTCCAACGCTTCTCATGAGCTGCGAACCCCGGTTTCTGTTATTTTGGCACAGTGCGAGTATGCGTTATCGGATACGGATGATACAGAAGAGCTTAAAGAAGCTCTGGAAGTGGTTCAAAGACAGGGATACCGTATGTCCCAGCTAATTGAAACGCTGCTTATCCTTACAAGGATAGAACAGGATACAGGTTACTACCCTCTGGAAAAAGTGAATGTCAGCGAACTGACAGAGGACGTGTGCAGAGACAGACGGCTGAGCGCAGAGCGGGGAATTACGATGGAAACGGAAATCAAAACCGGTGTGACTGCGGAGATCAATCCTCAGCTTTTCCGTCTGATGCTGGATAATCTCCTGCAGAACGCCTATCGTTATGGACGGGAGAACGGCTGGATAAAAGTGATTCTCAGTGAAAAAGAATCCGGGATAGTACTGAAAGTAGCGGACAACGGCATGGGGATAGGGGAAAAAGACCTGCCGCATATATGGGAACGCTTCTACCGTGCCGATAATTCCCGGAGAAAAAAAGGGATGGGGCTGGGTCTTTCACTGGTACAGCAGATTGTCCAGTATCATCAGGGCAGGATCACGGTTTCAAGCACTGCAGGAGAGGGAACGGAATTTCGCATTATATTTGAAAAGGTGCGGGATGAGAAATAAAAGCCTCTTGTTTTTAGGAAATCATATTTTGTTCACAGAATAGAGACTTTTTTCTAATCTTATTCTAAGAAAAGATGTTTAATCTTGGAATACGATTTAGAAAGGAGTCTTTTTTATGGAAAAGAACAAATATATAAAACCCTCTATGATACAGATCAGCAGACTTCGTAAAGTATACCGTTTAGAAGATGAGGAAGTTGTTGCCCTGCACAGTGTCAGTGCAGATATAAAAAAAGGGGAAATATGCTGTATTTTCGGCACCTCCGGTTCTGGAAAAAGTACTTTGCTGAATCAGCTCGCCGGAATGGAGAAGCCCACATCCGGCGCGGTGCTGATCGGAAAAACTGATATTACAAAGCTGAATGAAAGGGACATGGTGACCTTCCGAAGAAAACATATAGGATTTATATTTCAGGCATATAATCTCCTCCCGGGACTTACTGCCCTTGAGAATGTAGCGCTGCCGATGATGTTTCAGGGATATCCTAAAAAGGAGAGATACCGCAGAGCGAGGGAACTGCTGAAACAGGTGGGACTGGAAAAAAGAATTTACCATTACCCTTCCCAGATGTCCGGCGGCCAGCAGCAGAGAGTGGGAATTGCGAGAGCATTTGTAACAAAGCCGGAGGTGGTCTTTGCCGACGAGCCTACAGGCAATCTGGATACAAAGACTACGGCACAGATTATGGGTATGATTACGGATATGGCAAGAGAGAATCAGCAGACGATCGTACTGGTCACTCATGATCCTCATATGGCGTCCTATGCGGACAGAATCATAACATTGATAGACGGTGAGATTGTTAAGGACGAAAAAAACATACCTGTGCAGGAGACTCCGGCAGGAGGATTTAATGGCGAAAAAATACAGAATTCAGGGAAGGCGGTGTAAAAGAAATGACGATAAATAGAAGAAGAGCAAAATTTGCGGCCATACTTGCAGTGCTTACGATGATGACCAGCGGAGGAAACCGGGTATATGCAGCGGAAATATATATGCCGGAGACTACAGGCGCAGAGGCCGTTGAAAGAGCACAGGAAGCCCAGGATGTTTTTTCCGGAGATGCATCAATAAACAGGCAGGCGTCTCCTGCAGCGACAGTGGAGGCACCAGAAAACCAGAGCCCAGTAACTCCGGCAGAGGAGACTGCTGAGTCGCAGGCGGAAACTGTTCCGGAAATATATCCACAGTCTCCAGGAGAAGCTGAGGATATACCTGCGTCAACCGAGTCTCCGGAAGTGGATTTTTCATCAGAGGATCAGGGAAAATTACCCGGAATAACCGATGGAAACCCGGAACATACAGTAGGGCCTCCTGAAAAGGAAAATTCAGGAGTATCGGGTCCTTCCGGCAGTCCTGAAATATCCGTAAAACCCCAGCAGGAGATTTCAGGAATACAATCAGGAGCTCTGTATATTTCACGGGAAAAGCTGAAAAAAGGGATCATGGCAAATTCGGACTTTAGTATTACCATTCTTCTAAAAAACACATGGAAAACCGGAAAGATTCAAAATGGAAAGCTGAATCTGGAACTGCCGGAGGGACTGTACCTGCATCCGTCCTATGAAAAAGAAACTTTTGATTTTCCTGATATTCAGGCCGGGGCGCAGAGAAAGCTGCGTATAAAACTACGGTCAGGAGAGATGAAAGAAGACGGACGGACATTAAGGTTAAAGGTGAAGACTCTCTTTCATCATGAACCGGAGGAAAAAGAGTCAGGACAGCAGGAGATTCTTCTGCTTCCTGTAAATGCAGCAGGCGGAAAGTCGGGATTTGTAGATAATACAGCGTCGTATTCGGGAGGGGATGGAGCATATGGCGGATCCTATGGAGGAGCAGATTCTTCTCCGGAGGAAAAGAAAAAAGCGGATCCTATGGTTCCGAGAATTATTGTCAGCCAGTATGATTATGACAAAAATGCCGTGTCCGGAAAAACCTTCAGTACAAATATTACAATCTGCAATACAAGTGAAAAACTGAATGTAGAAAATATGGTTCTGAGTATGGAAACGGGAGAGAATGCGTCTCTGCAGGGAACTTCTAATATGGTCTATGTAAAAAGTCTGAAGCCACAGGAGACCTACCGGACAGAATTGAAGCTGAAAACCCTGGAGGATGGAAAAACTGACAGTGCGGACGTTACCCTGAATTTTAAATATGAATATCTGAAAAATGATGAACGGACAGAGGTAGAGTCGGCCCAGAAAATTTCTGTTCCAGTACAGATTCCGGACCGCTTCAGCGCCGGAGAGCTTCAGACTATGGATGAACCTGTAGCGGGAGAAGAGTTTACAGTTTCTCTGCCTTATGTAAATAAGGGGAAAATACCTGTGAGCAATGTAGAAGCAGTGATAAAGACAGAGATGAAAGCCGGAGAAACATACAAGTATCTGGGAAACGTGGAGGCAGGTACCAGCGGAACCCTGGATTTCTTTGTCACACCGGAAGAAGCCGGAAACCAGAAGGTTCAGATTACTCTGACTTATGAGAATTCTGCAGGACAGGAAAAGACTGTGGAAAAGGAGAAAGTTTTTCAGATTGCAGAAGCAGAAATTTCTCCGGAGGAGGAGATGTTCAGTGAAGGATATATGACAGAAGCAGAAGAGCAGGGATATACCAAAGAAGGAAATAAAGCAAAAACAGGTTTGTTTGCCGCAGGAGGAGCGGGAACTCTGCTGGCCGCCGGCGCTGGTATAACACGGATTAGAAGGCGAAAAAGAGATACGGAAAACGAGGATTTTTAATATGACATTTAAAGATATAGTAAGTCTGAGTGTCCGAAATCTGTACAGGCGCAAGAGCAGGACACTCCTTACAGTTTC
>CALWGI010000152.1 GCA_944380045.1 uncultured Blautia sp. | reverse complement strand
AGTAGTGAAGAGGAAAATAATACGGAATATGAAGGAGGAATCTACTATGAAGAAAATATTTGCAGGTATTTTATTTGTGACATTATTAACTGCAGCTGCGGGAACCGCATTCGCAGGAGGACACGGTCGGGGACATCATGGAAACAGCGCATGTTATTACAGCGGCTCCTGTAGCTATACAGGTGGCTGTGCTCAGGGAAGATGCCATGGGGACGCGGACAACGACGGAGTCTGTGATTACTGCGGAGCCGAGGACGGCGTATGCCACTGGGGTCGGAACTGTGCGGATACGGATGACAATGAGATCTGCGATACATGCGGAAGAGACCTGAGCGGATGTATGCAGGGAAGATACTGTGTGGACGCGGACAATGACGGGATCTGCGACAACTGCGGACATAACGCAGGCGGGAACGGCCAGGGCAGGAATTATGCAGACGCGGACAACGACGGAGTGTGCGATAATTATGGAACCGGAAACTCCGGACAGGGCTGTCATGGCGGCAACGGTACAGGATGCCGCGGAGGCCGCTGCAGATAACAGATGAGGAATGGATATGCGCAGTGAAGAAGAGGCTAACCGGGCGGTTGAGAAGTACGCGGATACTGTCCGGAGAATATGTATCGTTCATCTGAAGAATCATGCGGACACTGAGGACATATTTCAGACAGTGTTTCTGAAGTATGTCCTCAGTTCCGTTTCCTTTGAAAATGAGGAACATGAGAAGGCCTGGTTTATCCGGGTCACAGTGAACGCGTGCAAAGACCTGCTGAAAAGTTTTTTTCGCAGCCGGACCGTATCCCTGGATGAAATCATAGAGAAGCCTTCCGAGATGCCCAAGGACAACAGGGAGGTGCTGGAGGCCGTACTGGAGCTTCCGGAAAAATACCGGGACGTGGTCTACCTTTATTACTACGAGGAATACACGGCGCCGGAGATCGGCAGGATTCTGGGGAAGAAGGAAAATACAGTCTATACGCTGCTGAAACGGGCGAGGAAAATTCTGAAAGACAAACTGGGAGGCGATGAGTATGAAGCGTAAAATACAGGAAACGTTTGATATGATACACGCCGACGAAAAACTGAAAGACAGAACCAGGGAATTTCTCGCGGAAGCTGCGGGAAGTTCCCGGGGGCATTCCGCAATCTTTCGTTTTGCGCCCGCGCTGTGCCTTGCGCTTATTATTCTGGCAGGCTTCGGCGGATGGCAGCTTTATTTCAGGCCTGTATCGGTGATCAGTATTGATATCAATCCTTCGCTGGAACTGGATGTAAACCGCTTTGACAGAGTGGTAGATGTGAAGGAGTATAATGAAGACGGAGAGAAACTGTCGGAATCTCTGGAAATCCTGTTCCTGAACTATGAGGACGCTCTGGAAGAGATCATGGCTGACGAGAACGTACAGACTTATCTTGCCGGAGATCAGGTGATGTCTATTGTGGTAACGGGGGAGGACGAAAAAAAGACGCAGACCGTTTACTCCAATGTGGAAGCGTGTACACGGGATCAGGAAAACACCCACTGTTATCACGCGGATTCTGCAGATCTTGAGGGGGCCCATGAAGCCGGCCTTTCCTATGGGAAATATATGGCTTATCTGGAACTGAAAGAACTGGATCCGGATATCGCCCCTGAGGATGTGCAAGGGATGACAATGCGGGAGATCCGGGACCGGATCGGCCAGCTCTCCGGTAATGCGGATTTAACTGATATTGACGGCAGCGGACAGGAATCCGGCGGCCATCATCAGGAAAATTACGGCGGGCACGGAGCAGGCCGGGGACGGCACCATGGAGAATAAATAATACGGAGGCGGCGCTATGCGGATTTTAATTGCGGAAGATGAAAAAGATCTTAATACATTGTTGAAAAAAAGACTGGAAAATCAGAAATACAGTGTGGACGCCTGTTTTGACGGGGAGGAGGCCATCGATTACCTGGCTGTCACAGAATATGACGCGGTGATCCTGGATATTATGATGCCGAAGAAAAACGGGCTTCAGGTGCTGAAATATATCCGGGGACAGAAACGGCATACGCAGGTACTGCTCCTGACCGCGAAGGACAGTATTGAGGACAGGGTGACCGGCCTGGACGCCGGAGCGGACGATTATCTCGTCAAGCCCTTCGCCTTTGACGAGCTTCTGGCCCGGATACGGGTGATGCTGCGAAAGAATTCATCTGCGGAGACGAAGACCAATATCGTCACTGCGGCGGATCTTACGGTGGATCTGAATACCCAGAGAGTTTTCCGGGGAGATAAGGAGATTTCGCTTTCCAGCAGAGAGTTTTCGATCCTCCGGTATCTCTGTATGAATAAAGGGATCGTCCTGTCCAGAGAGAAGATTGAGGAACATATCTGGAATTATGATTACGCGGGCGGCTCCAATGTCGTGGACGTATACATCCGGTATCTGAGGAAAAAGATCGATGAGGGATTCACGCCGAAACTGATCCATACGGTGCGGGGCGCCGGTTATGTTCTGAGGGAGGAAGAATGAAGAAACTGCCTTTAAAATGGAAGCTCACAATTCTCTATACAGCGTTTATGACAATCCTCACTGTGGTGATGCTGGGGGTGCTTCTCTCATTAAGCAGCAGCGAGATCCTTTCTTCTGTGGAACAGGAAATGGAAGAAAAGGTTTTCGGCGTATCCGAGGATATCCAGTGGACCGGAAAGAGGTTGCAGCTTGACAGGGATCTTTACGAGGTGGAGAACGGGATTTATCTTTCCGCCTATAATGAGAACGGAAGCCTACTGGGCGGCAGGATCCCCTATGAGTTCACAGAGGATGTTCCTCTGGAAGAGGGACTCCGCAAAATCTCTGCCGGAGATACTCAGTGGGATATCCGGGATACGGCCCTGGAAGTTCCCGGATACGGGACAGTATGGGTGCGCGGGATCACTTCCATCACAGACGCCGAGAGCAGTCTCAGGATCACAGTCCGTTTTTCTCTAGTGCTGTTTCCGCTGATGGTAGCCCTGGCGGCAGTGCTGGGATATTTATTCGTGCGCAGGGCGTTCCGGCCGGTCGCGCAGCTTACGGCTACCGCGCGGGAAATCTATGAAAAGGAAGACCTTTCCAAGCGGATCGGCCTTACCGGAGAAAAAAACGAGATATATGTAATGGCGGAAACCTTTGACATGATGCTGGACAAACTGGAGGCGTCTTTTGAAAAAGAAAAAAGATTCACATCCGATGCTTCTCATGAACTGCGCACACCGGTAACGGTGATCCTGTCCCAGTGCGATTATCTTCTGGAGGACAGAGAGCTTTCAGAAGAGGAGCGGTCTGCGGTGGAGGCTATCCGCCGGAAAGCCCGGAGTATGTCGAAGATGATCTCCCAGCTCCTTTTCCTGTCCAGAGCGGATCAGGGGCGGCAGGCAGTGCATAAAGAACTTCTGGATCTTTCACTTATTACGGAGATGGCAGCGGAAGAGCAGGAAGCAATGGCGACGGAAAAGAACATTTCCATAGTCAGGGATATCGAGGAAGGAATCGAAGGATATGTGGATGAAACTCTTTTTATCCGTCTGTGGATGAATCTGATAGGCAACGCCATTTCCTATGGGAAAGAAGGCGGCTGGCTGAAAGTGAGCCTGAAAAAAGAAAAGAACACTGTCTTCGGAGCTGTGGAAGACAACGGGATCGGGATTTCACAGGAACAGCTGCCTCATATCTGGGAACGCTTCTATCAGGCGGATACTTCCAGGACAGGAAAAGAAAACACGGGTTCCGGACTGGGCCTTCCTATGGTAAAATGGATCGTGGAAACCCACGGAGGCAAGATCTCTGTAAGGAGCACGCCGGGGGCGGGCAGCAGATTCGCGTTTTATCTGCCGCTTGATCCGACAGCGGATCCCGCTGCGGTGACCTTCGGGGAGAAAGAGGTATAACCGCGCTTTCGGAAGAAACGGAAAGCTGGCGGCAGGAGTAAGGAATGGCAAAAAAGAAGTTTTACGCAGTAAAAAAAGGACTGACAACAGGAATATTCGATACATGGGAGAAGTGCCAGGCAGCGGTGAAGGGATATCCCGGGGCGGAATTTAAGGGATTCGCCACAGAAGAAGAGGCGAGAGCCTATCTGGGTCCGGCGGTCGAGACGACTTTTGAAAGAAAACCCTCCGGGGAGGCCGGAAGTCAGGCGAAAGGTCCCCGCGCCTGGGAAGGCCTTGCCGCCTATGTGGACGGCAGCTTCGACCAGACGGTGGGACGGTATGCTTTCGGCTGCATCCTCCTCGTTCCGGATGGAAGAGAGATCAGGATATCCGGAAGCGGCGACAACCCGGAGTCGCTTGCTATCCGCAATGTGGCGGGGGAAATGCTGGGCGCCATGCACGCGGTAAAGTGGGCTGCCGGAAACGGTTTTGACGCGCTGAAAATCTATTACGATTACGAAGGGATCGAGAAATGGGCGAACGGCAGGTGGAAGGCAAAGAATCCTCTCACACAGAAATATGCGCAGTACATGATGCGGAACAGCCGGGCAAGAGTCCGGATTTCTTTTCAGAAAGTAGCGGCGCATACCGGAGATTATTATAACGAACAGGTAGATAAGCTGGCGCGGAGCGCTCTTACGGAGACGGAAGCCGGAGAGGTGCGGATGGAGGAGACGGTATGGAATTCCAGCACGAACTGATCATTCCCAATGAAGGCCTTCCTTTTAAACTGTCTTTGTTTGAAGGATATAACGGGAATTATATAAGGGAAAAACACTGGCATACATCAATAGAAATATTCGCGGTGATG
>CALWGI010000151.1 GCA_944380045.1 uncultured Blautia sp. | reverse complement strand
CTTTTCGCCTCGGAGTCATCGGGGTAGTTCCGTCCCAGAGGCGTCTGAAACTCCACGTACAGAACCGGCTCCCCGGTTTCCCCGTTATATTTTGGAACAGATTTCAAAAGAGCCTGCTTAAAAGCCGCCGTCGTCTGCCCCACGATCACTTTCCAGCCGGCGACGATCTTTTTGAGGTCCTCCGGAGCTGCTTTCACCGGTTTCTTTTCTTCCGGCGCGGCTTCTTCCTCCGCGCCCTGTCCGGCATCCTTCTGCACGATCACCTGCTGCACCGGCCGTTCCTCTATTTTCTGCTCCAGAACGCGGATCCTGTCCAGCACGGAATCCAGATTCGTTTCCATGGCGGGCCTGCACAGCTTGATCAGCGCGATCTCCACAAGCACTCTTTTCTGCGTGGCAAACCGGATCTGTCCGGACAGGTCTGAAAATATCCGGATATAGCGCATCAGTGTTTCCACATCCGCCATCTGGCTTTCCTCTTTCAGGAGTTTCAGATTCTCCGAAGAAACGTCCACCGCCTCCTCCGGATTCTCTGATGTTTTCACCAGAAGCAGGTTACGCATATACCAGGTGAAATCTCCTACGAACTGTCCCAGTTCCCGGCCGCCTGTGATGAGATCCTCCAGGATATGAATGGATCCCGTCACGTCTCCTTCCAGAACCTTCCGCAGAAGCCGGCTGAACACTTCGGTATCCACCGCGCCCAGCACGTCCAGCACCTTGTCGTACGTCAGCGTCTGCCCCAGATAAAAAGCGATACACTGATCCAGAAGGCTCAGCGCGTCTCGCATGGAACCGTCTCCCGCCTTCGCCACATAGCGCACCGCCTTCTCCTCCGCTTCCACGCCCTCCGCTTTGAGAAGTTCCGTCAGCCGGGCGGCGATGGTGTCGATGGAGATCCTGTGAAAGTCGTATCTCTGACACCGGGAGAGAATGGTCACCGGGATCTTGTGCGCCTCTGTGGTTGCCAGGATGAAGATCACATAGGCCGGCGGCTCCTCCAGTGTTTTCAGAAGGGCGTTGAACGCGCCCGTGGAAAGCATATGGACCTCGTCTATGATATAGACTTTATAATTTCCTTCCGTGGGGCGGTAGGCAACCTCCTCCCGGATCTCACGGATATTGTCCACGCCGTTATTGGACGCCGCGTCGATCTCGATAACGTTCATGGCTGTGCCTGCCTGAATGGCTTTGCACATCTCGCACTGGTTGCAGGGGCTTCCGTCCACCGGATGGCTGCAGTTCACCGCTTTGGCAAGGATCTTGGCCACCGTGGTCTTACCGGTTCCCCTTGTTCCGCAGAACAGATAGGCGTGGCCGATACGGTTCGCCTTGATCTGATTGGTCAGCGTAGTGACAATATGGTCCTGCCCTTTCACATCTGCAAAATTATCGGGCCTGAATTTTCGGTACAGGGCAGTATAGCTCATGGATATTCTCCTCTCTTAACATCAATTCATAATTCCCCGCAAAGCCTTTATGCTATCAGGTTCTCTCTTACATGAAAAGGATGCCGCAGAACGCATCCGTTGTATTCTGCGGCATCCCATATCTGCTTCTCAGTCGCCGAAACTGATACCGATGGCCTTCGCGGCTTTTACAGTCTGGTCTTTCGGGGAAACCATCTTAAGTTTGCCCGCACATTCTGCCAGAGGCACACGTTTGATCTTATTGTTGACGATGCCTACCATAATGCCGTAATCCTCATCCAGGATCGCTTCCGCAGCGCCCGCGCCGATCCTCGTGGAAAGCACGCGGTCATAGGGACAGGGCTGCCCGCCTCTCTGGATATGGCCCGGAACTGTCACGCGGACCTCGCTGCCGATCTCTTTGTTGATAGCGTCTGCGATCTCATAAGATACGGAAGGATACTTCTTCGCTCTCTCGATCAGGCGTTCTTTATATTTCTTCTTGGAGAGCTTCGCGTCTTCCTTGGAGATGGCGCCCTCGGCTACCGCAAGGATGGTAAAACGCTTGCCGGCCTTATTTCTCTTCTCAATGGCCTGGGCCACCTTCTTGATATCGTAGGGGATCTCGGGGATCAGGATGATGTCCGCTCCGCCTGCCAGTCCCGCATGGAGAGTAAGGCTTCCCACCTTATGTCCCATGATCTCCACGATAAATACACGTCCGTGGGAGGTTGCCGTGGTATGGATACAGTCAATGGCGTTCGTCGCGATGTCCACCGCGCTCTGGAAACCGAACGTCATATCTGTACCGTAGATATCATTGTCAATGGTCTTGGGAAGATGGATGATATTCAATCCCTCTTCTCTCAGAAGATTGGCGGTCTTCTGGGTTCCGTTTCCTCCCAGGATCACAAGGCAGTCGAGGCAGAGCTTATAATATGTCTGCTTCATGGCCTCCACCTTGTCCAGACCCTTCTCATCCGGCACACGCATGAGCTTAAAGGGCTGGCGGGAGGTTCCGAGAATGGTTCCGCCCTGTGTCAGGATACCGGAAAAATCCCTGGAGGTGAGCATACGGTATTTCCCGTAGATCAGACCCTTGTATCCATCATCGAATCCATAGACTTCCAGCTCGTCCAGCGCGTTGGAAAGCCCCTTAACCACGCCGCGCATTGTCGCGTTCAGCGCCTGGCAGTCGCCGCCGCTTGTAAGTAACCCGATTCTCTTAATCATAATCGATCGCACCCCGCTTCATTATAGTTTTTCTACATTATATAATACTTTGCCCCCTCTTGACAAGACAGGAAAAATCGTCTATACTAAAGTTCCGCGCAGCCGGGGAGTTAGCGGTGCCCTGTACCTGCAATCCGCTACAGCAGGGGTGATGCCAATCCGAGGACTGCCTTCTGCAGAGCTGCCCTTTATAAGTGGCGCTGACGTCCGGGTCTCGCGCAACAGGAACCTGTGAACCGTGTCAGGGCAGGAATGCAGCAGCACTAAGCAGACACTTCTGTGTGCCGTGAGGGTGCCTGGGCCGAGTTAACTGTAAAGGTAACGTCTGTGGGCGCATTTCGACGTGCGGCGCGCGTAAATAAGAACAGTACAATACCCTGCGGTATCTGCCGCAGGGTATTTTCATGCCTTTTCCGGAGATTCTTTTTTCTGTTCCTCTTTCCGCCTTTTCTTTTCCTCCCTCAGCTCCCGGAAAAAATCAGAGAGCATCCGGGAACACTCTTCCTCCAGGACCCCTTTCGTGATCTTTACTTTGTGGTTGAACCCCTCCGCTTCCAGAAGGTTCATCACCGATCCGGCGCACCCGGCTTTGGGATTCATGGCGCCGATCACCACCTCGTCGATCCTGGACTGCACCAGGGCGCCGGAACACATCTGGCACGGTTCCAGAGTCACATACATGGTGCATCCCTCCAGCCGCCAGTCTCCCAGTTTCCTGCTGGCCTTGCGTATGGCGTTCAGTTCTGCATGGGACAGGGTGTTCTTATCCGTATTTCTCCTGTTATAACCTCTTGCGATGATCTTTCCATCCGAGACGATCACACAGCCGATGGGGACCTCTTTTAAAGCCCCCGCCTTCTTTGCCTGTTTAATGGCTTCCTTCATAAAACGTTCCTGTTCCGTCACAAAAACGTCTCCTCTCTTATGTTCTTTTTTGATCTGATGTCTTACATGATAAATCTTTCTGGAACAAAATACAAGAATGCAATATAATGATAGCAGAGTCAGAAGCACAGAATGGAGAAGAATATTATGAAAATATACGGACTGAACAAGACAACCCTTCTGGACTATCCCGGCAGAGTGGCCGCCACGATCTTTCTGGGCGGATGCAACTTCCGCTGTCCTTTCTGCCAGAACAGCGGGCTTGTGCTGCATCCCTCACAGCAGCCGGAGATCGCAGTGGAAGAGGTATTGTCCTTTCTCAAAAAAAGACAGGGGATTCTGGAAGGAGTGTGTATCACCGGAGGGGAACCCACCCTTTCTGCCGATCTGGAAGATCTGATCAGGGATATCCGTGCTCTGGGTTATCCGGTGAAGCTGGACACCAACGGCACACATCCGGAGGTTCTCATTTCTCTTGCGGAAAAAGGACTGATCCAGAAGGCCGCCGTGGACATCAAGGCCTGTCCGGAAAATTACGGCGCGCTCTGCGGGCTGTCCCGGCCGGATCTGGCCCCTGTGATGGAAACCGTGGATTATCTCCTGCACGGTTCCCTGGACTATGAGTTCCGCACAACAGCGGTAAAAGAACTGCACACAGAAGAGGATTTCATCAAGATCGGCCAATGGCTTAAAGGCGCCCGGGCTTACTACCTCCAGGCGTACAGGGATTCCGAAGAAGTCCTGCAGCCTGGATTCAGCAGCTTTTCAGCGGAGGAGCTCCTGCGCTTCCGGAGCATCCTGAAAGAGACCATCGATCTTGTGGAGATCCGGGGCATTGATTAGGCGGTACCAGTAGCCGCCTCTCCCCTTCCCCGGACGGATATGGCGGCTGTATTTGAAATAGGGAAAACCGAACATCCCCGCCATGAATTTTTCCTGCTGGTCGTATACTCCCGGCACTCCCAGGAAGAACCTGCCCGACCCCGTTTTTCCCAGAAGCAGGTGTCCGAAAGCCTGAAAGCCATACTGGAGGAAACGGTTGCCCTTAAGGGAGCGGTCCGCGGGATGCAGACAGTGGAAATCCTCCGGCATTATTTTCCGGCATTCCGCAAACTCTCCGTCTTCAAACGGATCATAATCCCCCTCCGGCGCCCTGCCGCCGGTTTCCTCCGCTTCCATTTCCGCCCCGGTTCCGGGGCCTGTTTTTTCCTCCGGATCTGCTTCTTCTCCCGGCTCTCCTGCGTCTTCTTTCGCCGGTTCAGAGAT
>CALWGI010000150.1 GCA_944380045.1 uncultured Blautia sp. | reverse complement strand
GTCCGCGACGCCGGTTTTACAGGCGATATGTTCACCGTCAGCGGTGAAGGCAGCGAGCTCCAGTTCGCCGCCAGCGAAGGATGCGTTCTTGTTTTGGACGGTAAGAATATTGAGGGAACCACAGGTTCCATAGTAAACGTCAAAGACGGGGCGGCTTTCGGTATATCAGACGGAGTCACTCTCACAGGAAACAGGACCACCGCACAGGGCGGCGCGGTTACCTGTACCGGCGGAAACATTGTGCTGGAAGGCGGAAGCATTACCGGAAACAGCGGCGCGAACGGAGCGGTTTATACCGATAAAGATATCTGTATCCAGGGAACCGTCACTGTGAAAGATAATACCTTAACAGACGGCAGCACAGCCGCCAACCTGTATCTGGACGGCGAAGCGGCGTTCTCCGTGACAGGAGAGATGACCAATTCGACTGTTTCTTTCACATCGGGAAGCCCCGCGGATCAGAAAACAGTTCTGAAAGCCGGGGTTAATGAGGATTCACAGCAGATCACTGCGGATCAGTTTAAAGCTGCGGCAGCACAGTTCGCATATGACAATGCGGATTTTACCATTGAAATTAAGGAAGACGGAACATCAGCAGTGCTGAAACAGGCTGCTGTGGCTACGGTATCTCCGACGCCGACGGTTACAGGAACGGTAACTCCGACACCGACTGCGCAGCCAGGGCCGACGGCTACACCGACGCCTACGCCAACGAAGGTTCCCTCTTCTTCATTCCTGACTTATAAGAGCGGAACTCTGAAATGGATAAACCATAATACAATTTCTCTGGGAATGTCCACCACAAAAGATTGTAAATGGTATTATTTCTTCGTAAACGCAAATACTGACACTTCAGTGATCAAAGAAATGTATGACGCTGAAAGAGCGGTCAATACAGCCAAGGCAAATACAACTTTTACAATAAAGGTTGAAAATGTTCCGGAACAGGATACCTGGTTGGTTGTTGCCGCAAAACCGACTTCAGGAAAGACACAGATGCGTGTACTGCAGCTGAATGCAGACTGGTTCAAAAACAAACGTCCGGCAGCTTCCGGAACCTCAGAAGAAACCCGCGAACCGCGGACGCACGCAGTTACAGAAAGCACAGTTACCGGACTGGAAGAACCGCTTCAGTTCTTCCCCAATACGTTCTACGAATTCCAGGTGACCGGCGCAGGGCAGGATGATCAGCAGCCCCATGTCAGCGGTGATGAGAAGTGGGTTCCGCTGTACTGGAGTACGTCATCCAATCCTACGGACGCCCAGAAGAACACCACATGGCGTATCGGATCGGTGAATGGTATTACCCAGTCATCTGCGTATAATATGTATATCTTCCTGAAGAAACAGGTTTATAACGGAATGGAATGGGTGGATACAGATATCGTTGAGTATATGACTACCCAGTTCTACTCCGCGGAGATCACAGACGATGATCTGGAAAACTGGCGCATCGAGAATAATATACCGGAAGATGAGATGGGATATTATGGCGAGGACGGCTATTACGCGGAACTCACCGCTACAGCCGCAGCCGAATTCAAGGACGGTGAATCCAGCACCAAGTCTGCCGTAAATACGGCCGATGAATCACCTCTTGGAACCATGTCCGCGCTGGCGGCGCTTTCCCTTGCTGCAGGCGGTTATATTCTGGTAAGGAAACGCAAGAGAGAATCATAATGGATTTTATTTAAGAGACAGGTCTTAACGCCTGTCTCTTTTCATATATTATCCCTGTAGAGAATGTATGGACAGAATCCATGACGGATATCTGGCCCATTGACAGGGAGGGGATCGGATTTGACGGAGGCAGCAGCCTGCACATATGAAACGATTTATTATACACTCTGGGAACTGGCGCAGCGGTACGGGGAAATGGCCCAGTTCCGCGTGATCGGTAAAAGCCATGACGACAGGATGATCCCTATGCTGGAACTGGGGACAGGAGACAGGACCGTTTTCTGCCTTTCCGGTCTGAGCGGGACGGAGAGAAGGATGCCTTCCTATCTTCTGTGGATGGCGATGGAATATTGCAAGGCGTGGGAATGCCGCTGGCCTCTGGAGGAGATCTACGACGTGCGTCAGCTTTTTGAGGACTGGAAACTGTGCTTCATACCTGTTCTTAATCCCGACGGTTACGAAATATATGAAAAAGATTATACGGTGATCCGCAATCCTGTATACCGTCAGATGCTCCGGATGCAGGAAACGCCCTGCCGGGAATATACCTGCAACGCGAGAGGCATGGATATCAGCCGGAATTTTCCGACGAACTATTTTAAAAGAAGACGTATCTGCCAGCAGCCGGCCAGTGAAAACGAAACCAAAGCGCTGATCCGTATTTTCCAGGAATATCCGGCGAAAGGTCTTCTTTCTTTTGGAAGTTCAGGTAAAAAGATCATTTATTTCAGGCAGCCGCAGTCTTTTTCGGTGAATCAGAAAAGCTACCGGCTCGCCCGCCATCTTCAGCAGCGATCCGCAGGTTTCCATATGGAAAAATATGATCTTGAGGAGAACCGGAGGGATATCTCCGGGCTTTCCGGCGGAGGATCCCCGGAGCGCTTTTTCGCGGAGGTATGCCGTCAGCCTTCTTTCTGTATAGAAACGCCGTCCTCGCAGGAGGAATCGGAAAAAGATACCTGCCGTCCGGATGAGTACCGCGAACTTTATACGCTGCCTCTGGAGTATCTGTTTTCTTTATAAGACTTTGACAGAAAGAAAAAATTCCTGTATCATAGGAAACTGTAAATTACGGGATCATTTTAGATGAAAGATAAGGAGTTCACGTTAATGATAAATGAAAATATAAAAGAGCAGGGCGCCGCAAATGAGACAGAACGCCAGCTTTCCTTCATCGGACTGGCAAAGGCGCTGACAGAACAGAAAATACAGGCGCAGGGACGTCCACTCACCTACTGCCTGACGACCTTCGGATGTCAGATGAACGAGAAGCAGTCGGAGGCGGTGGCGGGTATCATGGACGAGATCGGCTACAGCCGCTGTGACAGCGAAGAAGCCGACGTGGTTATCTACAACACCTGCACTGTCAGAGAGAACGCCAATCTGAAAGTATATGGACGACTTGGACATCTTCACAACCTGAAGGACAAAAATCCGGATATGAGGATCATTCTTTTCGGATGTATGATGCAGGAGCCTCATGTTGTGGATAAGATCAAAAAATCGTATCCTTTTGTGGATCTTGTGTTCGGAACCCACAATATCTTCAAATTCGCGGAGCTTTTTTATGAGATGCTGCTGTCGGATATACAGATCGTGGATATCTGGGACGGAACAGACCAGATCGTGGAGGATCTCCCCACCGAGAGGAATTACGCCTTTAAATCCGGCGTGAATATCATGTTCGGCTGCAATAATTTCTGCAGTTACTGTATTGTTCCCTATGTACGCGGCAGGTAGAGAAGCCTCAGCCCGGCAGCGGTCGTAAAAGAAGTGGAGCAGCTGGCGGCCGAGGGCGTTTCCGAGGTAATGCTCCTGGGACAGAATGTGAATTCCTACGGAAAGACGCTGGACGAGCCGGTAACCTTCGCGCAGCTTCTGCGGATGCTGGAACCCATTGAAGGGCTGAAACGGATCCGCTTCATGACGTCCCATCCCAAGGATCTGTCGGATGAGCTGATCGAGACCATGGCGCGAAGCAGCAAGATCTGTCACCATCTTCACCTGCCTCTTCAGTCGGGAAGCAGCCGGGTGCTGAAAGAGATGAACCGCCGTTACGATAAAGAAAAATATCTGTCCCTTGTAGAGAAGATCCGTAAAGCTATTCCGGATATCTCCCTGACAACCGACATCATCGTAGGTTTTCCCGGGGAGACGGAAGAGGATTTTAAGGAGACTCTGGACGTGGTGGAAAAGGCGGGTTATGATACGGCGTTTACCTTCCTGTATTCCAAACGGACAGGCACCCCCGCCGCAAAAATGGAGGATCAGATCCCGGAAGACGTGGCGAAAGAGCGTTTCGGACGGCTGCTTTCCCTGGTTCAGGAAAAGGGAAGAGAACGTTCCTCCCGTTTTGCCGGAACTGTGCAGGAGGTCCTGGTGGAAGAGGAGAGCAAGGAAAAAGGCGTGTTTACCGGAAGGACACAGTATAATCTTCTGGTGCATTTTCCGGCTGACGAAAGCCTTCTCGGAAAATATGTGAACGTAAAACTGGAGGAGTGCCGGGGATTTTACTATCTGGGAACCCTTGTCCGCTAAACTGAAAAACAAATTTATTTTTTCTCTGTTATATACTTTAGTTACACTAATAAAGGAGGAAAAATAATATGAGTTTATTCGGAAAAGTATTTGAAACGGTAGGAAACAGCATCCAGAACGCAAAAGAGCAGAAGGCGCAGGATGAGGCCTTTGTCCGTGAGAATGAAGGAACACGGGCGATCTGCGAATATTTTGTACAGCTGTTTGAAAAGGGATATAATGGATACGACTGGCTGAAACAGAACCGCAAACCGGTATATCCGGTTGTCAACGGCAATTCCGTCTCCCTCTGTTATTATCAGCCCGGAAACGGGCAGTCCCTCTCGGAAGTCAAGGGCAAAGACGTTGTGATCTGGAATTACACATTTCAGGAATTATATCAGTGGTACGGGCTGTCCGGTCAGAGCGGATACAGCCAGCTCACCACCAGGACACAGAGAAAGACTCTTGAAGGAATGATCGCCGCGGAAGTGAGTAATCTTCCCCATATTAAATATAACGGTGGTTTCCTGGTAAAAATGTTTGCGTAAAAAAAGATACGGATAACAGCAGGGAGGGATGTATATGAATACAGGAGATTACAATAAATATTTAGCGGCTGTCAAAGCAGCGAA
>CALWGI010000149.1 GCA_944380045.1 uncultured Blautia sp. | reverse complement strand
ATAGAATGCACAGGAAGCTGGGCGATGCTGTTCACGGCGCTGAAAATCGCGGCAACGCCCCGGATCTTTCCGCCGTAGTACAGGATACTCTCCACCGCGCGGGACAGGGTAGCGCCTGTTGTGATGGCTCCGTTAAGTATCAGCACATTTTTGCCGTAGATCATGGGCTGGATATTATCCCGGAAGATCATCTGGCCTACGCTGTTGTATTCCGGCGAGGTAATATAAATCGTCTGGTGGGCGTTCATGGAGAGAACGCCGGCCTTGGTCAGTTCTTCCGCCAGATAGGCGCCCACTACTTCCAGTCCGTCCATACACACAATGGTATCAACAGGAATGGAAGCTTCATAATTGGCGGCCAGAGCCTGCGCGATCCTCCGCGCTTCGGAGCTTCGGGATTTCATTGTGGTAATGTCCAGAAAATGTGTGATGTGTGACTGGGGAGTGGCGAAATGTCCAGGGTAAATCTTGAGCTGGATACGATCGTCACTGCGCGCGTAGATCTTGAACATTTTTGATTCCATAAAACGACCTCCTTTATTTGAATTTATTTTTATATTTATCTTTTTTTGTTTTATATTCAAACTTCTTCTGCTTTATTATACCATTTACAGAGCAAAGTTATCAATATATTCTGTGAATTTGAAAGGAGCGAAACCGGTTTTCCGGTCTCCTCGCAGGAGATTTTTAGGGGTACGCCGCAGGTTGCCGGAAATATCAGATGAAAACATATTTCCGCAGACGATCAAAGGCCTCCCTGACAAGACTGTGAGGAAGGGCAAGGTTCATCCGGATATGGCAGTCTCCATGGAAGGGTCGGCCGTCCTGCCAGATCACGCCCACTTCTATCCCGGAACGCTGAAGCGCTTCAATATCTTTTCCATGTTCCCGGCACCACTGCGTGCAGTCCAGAAAAAGCATATAGGTACCCTGAGGCATGGAGGTTTTCACACCCGTAAAATGCTCCTGAATGAAAGTTACCGCATATTTCAGATTATCATTCAGAACCTGGCGGAGTTCATCCAGCCATTCCCGGCCCTCCGGGCTGTAGGCCGCGATCAGGGCGTGCATGGAAAGCATGTTCATGGAGTTATAGTGAGTAGCCGCGCCTGCTTTTGTTATGCGGTCCCTGAGATACGGATTGTAGATCACGTGATAGGATCCCACAAGACCGGCCAGGTTGAAAGTTTTGGAGGGAGCGTACATGGCAACCGTGCGCATTCGCGCGTCTTCGGAGATCATCTGCGTGGGGATATGGCGGAATCCGGGCATGGTGAGATCCGCCCAGATTTCATCGGAGATCACGTACACATCATATTTCCGGTACAGTTCCATCAGCCGGGCAATCTCTTCCCGCTCCCATACGCGGCCTGCCGGATTATGAGGAGAACAGAAGATAGCCGTGTGGATGTTTCCGCAGGAGAGTTTTTCCTCCAGATCCTCATAATCAATACGCCAGATCCCCTCCTCATCCTGAATAAGAGGATTGAGGACAAGATTTATTCCGTTATCTTCCTCACAGGGAGTAAAACCTATAGAGGTGGGAGACTGGACGATTACAGAGTCGCCGGGCCGACAGAGAATATGCAGTGCGCTGACTACGCCGCCCAGCACGCCGTTCTCATAACCGATGCACTCCGGAGTAAGCCCGGCAGTGCCGTAGTTCTGTTCGTGCCAGCGTATGATGGAATCATAATAGGCTGCCGTCGGCCGGAAATAGCCGTATGCCGGATGCGCGGCCCGCTCCATGACTGCCCGGGGTATCGTGGGAACTGTGGGAAAATTCATATCTGCAACCCACATGGGAATGATGCTGAAACCGTCCCTGATCCGGGCATTGGCGAAAAATCCCCCGCCGTTGCCGGAGTGCGGGATGTCAACTGCTATGGCGTCTTTTCCCAGCCTGTCCATAACAGTGGTAAAATCATATTTCATAAGTCTGTCCGCCTTTCCGTAAATTTCTTAAATTTATTGTAGTGAAAGAGAAATGAGCTGTCAAATGAAATAAGAGTAACATCCGCTTATGCAGGCATGGCGGCTGCCTGCCCGGCGTATCGCGCAAAAAAAACGGGGCTCCTTGCGGGAGCCCCGGAATGCGGGAGGGTAAAGGCATCAGCCTTCAATGGAAATATATCCGTTGTGTTCAACTTTCTTGGGTTCTTTCTTCGGGATGGAGACTTTCAGGATACCGTCTTCATATTTTGCTCTAATCTCTTCCTGTGTTACGTCGTCGCCCACATAGAAGCTTCTCTGCATAGCGCCTGCGTAACGTTCGCGGCGGATGTAATTGCCTTTCTTATCTTTCTCGTCTTTGTCAAGTCCTTTGGCTGCGGATAAGGTAAGGTAACCGTCTTTCAGCTGGATCTTGATCTCGTCTTTCTTAAATCCAGGAAGGTCTACATCCAGTTCATAGGCGTCGTCCTTCTCGCGGATATCTGTCTTCATCATGTTCTGTGCGTGTTTGCCGTACAGAGGATTCCTCTTGCCCCAGAAATTGCTGTCAAACGGGAAATCCATCCAATCATCATCAAATAAGTTTTCTCCAAAAATACTGGGCATTAACATAAGTCATCTCTCCTTTATAAAAATCATTCATTATTGTTCTGGTTTCCGAACCGGAAGGTTATATCAAAGATCCAACAGGTTTCGGATCTTTTTTATCTCTTCCTTTGTTCTAAGTGTAATATAACACGCATTGTTAGCACTGTCAAGAGGCGAGTGCTAATTTCACAGAAAGTTCACACTTCACACTTCACGGGCCGGGGAATATAATCAGTGTGATCCATACGGTCAAGATCGAGAATAACCCCAAAGCCCCCTGCTAATAATATCTCTGCTCACGCATGTTCCCTGCAGGCAAAATCACACCCATAAGGCGTGGCGGCGCAGCCGCCGAGGGCTGTCTCCCTCAGCTCATAGGGAAGTTTCTTGCCTACGGAATACATGGCCGCCAGCATCTCATCGAAGGGAATCGGCTGCCGGATGCCGCTCAAAGCCATCTCCGCCGCGGTAAGGGCGTTGGCAGCCCCGGCGGCGTTCCTGCTCTGACAGGGACATTCCACCAGGCCGCCCACAGGATCGCACACAAGTCCAAGCATATTCATAAGCACAGTGGAAGCCGCAGAGAGACATTGTTCAGGCGTGCCGCCCATCAGCTCCACAGCGGCGGAAGCAGCCATGGCGGAAGCAACGCCCACCTCGGCCTGACAACCTCCCACAGCACCCGCCACAGTGGCGTTGCGCATGGCAAGATAACCCACAGCGCCCGCGTTAAAAAGCGCATTTGTTATTTCCTCATCACTGAGATTAAATTCTTCCTGAAGAGCCAGAAGCACCCCGGGGACCACACCGGAAGAACCGGCGGTGGGGGCCGCTACGATAAGACCCATGGAGGTGTTGACCTCCAGCACGGCGCAGGCGTAGGTGATGGCTCTGGAAAGCACACTGCCGCAGATTGCTCTGCCTGCGGCGCGGTGTTCAGAGAGCAGTTTCGCCTCCCCTCCGATCAGTCCGCCTATGGATCTGCGGGGATCCGCAACAGGAGAAGAAGCGGATTCCTTCATGATCTCCCAGGCTTTATTCATTCTATCCGTGATCACAGGGAGAGTAGTCTCGCCGCAGTCACATTCTCTTATTTTCATGATCTCAGAAACCGGACACTGATGCTCTTCGCAGAGCGCCAGAAGTTCCGCCCCGTTCTTAAAATCCATGGATATTTCCTCCTCACATATTCTGTCAGATGAAAGAACCGTCCGCGGCCGGTGCTACAGCACAGTCAACAGCTGGCACCCGGACAAGCCTGCCATCTGCGGCCCGGCAATCCAGTACAGTCAACAGCCGGGTCCGGACAAGTCTGCCGTCCGCAGTCCGGCAGCACAGGCAACAGCCGCCGCGTCAGGGTTGGACCAGCATAACGTCCCGCACGTACGGATTGGCGCGGATACCGTCGGAGATATCCTTCGGCAGCTGACCGTCGGATTCCACGATACTGTAGGCCGTCTGTCCCTTGGCCTCGCGAAAAAGCTTCATAAAGGCGATATTCACGTTCCGTTCGCTGAGACAGCTTGTAATATGCGCCACAACACCCGGCTTGTCGGAATGTATCACGATAAGAGTACTGTACTCTCCGGAAAAATCCACCTCCACCTGGTCGATCCTGGTGATCCGCACCTTGCCGCCGCCCAGGGATTCGCCCCGGACCGTGAGAACCTTGCCGTCCACAGTGGTCATGCGGATATCCGCAGTGTTGGGATAAACATCCTCTTCTTCTCTGTTAATATGAAAATGAAAATCCAGTCCCTGTTCCTCTGCGATCCGGAAGGAATCGGGAATACGTCTGTCATCCGTGGCGAAGCCCATAATGCCGCCCAGAAGCGCCCTGTCCGTGCCGTGTCCCCGATAGGTCCGGGCAAAAGAACCGTAAAGGGTAAAATCCACCGCCGCAATGGGGCCGGGAGCCATCTTGCGGGCCAGAAGAGCGATAGAGCAGGCTCCCGCAGTATGGGAACTGGAAGGGCCGATCATATTCGGACCCAGTACGTCAAAAACACTGATAAAAGCCATGAGAGGTTCCTTTCTGAAAATATCTGTGATATCCGGAGTTTTTTATCTATTATTCCCGGGCTGAAAAAGTTTAAAAGCCTACGATAATCTGATTATAGCATTGCGTTATAAAGTTTTCTATTCTTTTCTTTTGGGTATGGAAGAATAAAACAGTTTGTGATAAGCTGATACAGAAATGATCAGAAAGGGGAATGGACAGTATGCTGCAGGACGATTATATACTCCGTCAGATACGCGAAATGGTTCGCGCGGTAATGAAAATGCTTTTTCAG
>CALWGI010000148.1 GCA_944380045.1 uncultured Blautia sp. | reverse complement strand
CCCCACGAGGCCAGTTTCCTGAAGCTGGACTGCTCCCGTCTCAGACAGGTATTCGGATGGAAACCGGTCTGGGGGATCCGGGAAGCGGTGGAGAAGACCGTGGAATGGACGAAGGCATGGCAGGCCGGAGAGAACGTCAATCTGGTGATGGACAGACAGATCCGGGATTTTATGGAAAAATTATAAAGGAGAATTCTCATGTTTGAAAATATGACAGAACAGGAAGCAAGAAACCAGATCCTGGAGATGGTGGACGGCTACTGTGCGAAATACCATAATCAGCAGAAACCTTTTCAGGAGGGGGACCGCATTCCCTACGCATCCAGAGTCTACGATTCAAAGGAGATGATGAATCTGGTGGATTCCGCCCTGGAGTTCTGGCTGACGGCAGGAAGATATGCGGATCAGTTTGAGAAAAATTTTGCGGAGTATCTGGGAGTGCGCTTCTGCTCTCTTGTGAACTCCGGTTCCTCCGCCAACCTTCTGGCGTTTATGGCGCTGACGTCTCCACTTCTGAAGGAGCGCCAGGTGCTTCCGGGAGATGAGATCATCACAGTCGCGGCGGGATTCCCCACCACGGTGGCCCCGGTGATCCAGTACGGCGCGGTGCCTGTATTTGTGGATGTGACCATTCCTCAGTACAATATTGACGTGACGAGGCTTGAGGATGCGTATTCCCCGAAGACAAAGGCGGTGATGATCGCCCATACGCTGGGGAATCCTTTTGATCTGAAATCCGTGAAGGATTTCTGCCGGAAGCATAACCTCTGGCTGATCGAAGACAACTGCGACGCGCTGGGTTCCGAGTATGAGATCGACGGCGAGAAGAAGCTTACGGGAACCATCGGAGATATCGGAACCTCCAGTTTCTATCCGCCCCACCATATGACCATGGGCGAAGGAGGAGCCGTCTATACGGATAATCCGCTTCTGAACAGGATCGTCCGCTCATTCCGCGACTGGGGACGCGACTGTATCTGCCCCTCGGGGAAAGACAACCTCTGCGGACATCGTTTTGACAGACAGTACGGCGAACTGCCTCTGGGATACGACCATAAGTATGTCTACTCTCATTTCGGATATAACCTGAAGGCGACGGATATGCAGGCGGCGGTAGGCTGCGCCCAGCTTGAGAAGTTTCCGGGATTTGTAGAGAGAAGACGCCATAATTTCGCGCGCCTTAAAAAAGCGCTGGAGGGGATGGAAGACCGGTTTATCCTTCCGGAACCATGTCCGGGCTCTGATCCCAGCTGGTTCGGTTTCCTTCTGACCTGCAGGGAGGGAGTGGACAGGAACCAGGTGGTGCCCTATATCGAGAGCAAAGGGATCCAGACGAGAATGCTTTTCGCGGGCAACCTTACCAAACATCCCTGCTTCGACCAGATGCGCGCCGAAGGAAGAGGATACCGTATCGCGGGAAGCCTTGAGAATACTGACAGGATCATGCGGGATACTTTCTGGGTGGGAGTTTATCCTGGCATGACGGACGAGAAGATCGACTATATGGCGAAAGTGATCCGGGAAGCGGGAAGGAGATAACGGAGGAATTACAATGAGCTGGGATGAAAAGCTGCGCTGGTACGGCTTCTGGGCTGTGGACCGGCTGACAGGCGGCAGAGTGTACAGATATTATCAGGAGATCCGCGAAAGCTATAAGCGGGGAACTTCTGTGGCGAAGACAGAAGAAAAGATCAGGAACCTTATCGCTCACGCGGTGCGGACGACAGAATTCTATAAGGATTACGCGGAGGATACCCCGCTGGAGAAGATGCCTGTGATGAACAAGGAGGCGTACCGGAGTCACTACGAAGAGTGCCAGTCCAGCGTGTATAAAGACGCTTCCGACAACAGGACCATGTACACCAGCGGATCCACGGGAACGCCGTTTGCCATGATCCAGAACAGGAACAAGATCCTCCACAACACGGCGGCAAGTATTTTTCTGGGCGCCGCGGGAGGTTATTATATCGGCATGAAGAACGCCTTTATCCGTATGTGGGTGGGAGATCACGCGAAGAAAAGCCTTTTGTCCCGCGTCGCAGAGAACCTGATCATGATGGACTGTTCCAACCTGGATGATGAGAAGCTGGGAGAGATGGTCTCCGTTATCAGAAAGAAAAAAGTGAAATGTCTGATCGGCTACTCCGCCGCTCTGGGAGAGATCAGCCGATATATTGACCGGCATCAGATCGACACCACGGATTTCTGTGTGAAGACTATTCTTCCTATCTCCGAGAGTATGCCTTCCGAAGTGCGCCGGAATCTGGAACGTCAGCTTAACTGTACGGTCCGCTCCTGGTATTCCAATGAGGAAAACGGGATCATGGGGCTGCAGCGGGAAGAGGATGAGAGTTATTATATTGATTCCGAAAGCTACTACTATGAGATCCTGAAACTTGACAGCGACGAACCGGCAGAACCGGGCGAGCTGGGGCGTATCGTGATCACAGATCTCTACAATTACGCCATTCCGCTGATCCGTTACGACAACGGCGATCTGGCGGTGGCGGAGCGCCGGGAGAAGAACGGCAGATTCCGTCTTTATCTCAAAGAACTGTACGGGCGCCGGGGCGATATGATCTACGACACAAAAGGCAGGATCGTTTCTCCCTTCGTGCTTCTCAACGGGCTTTCCATGGCAAAAGGGATCAGCCAGTACCGTTTCATCCAGGAGGATATCAGGAAGTACACGCTCTGGCTGAACGGTGAGAAAGAAGAGATCGACGAGAAAGCCATTCTTGATTTTATCCGTCCTTATTTCGGAGAGGACGCGGAGATCACAGTGGAGTATCTGGACGAGATCCCGGTACTGAACTCCGGAAAGCGCAAATCCTTTGAGAACCGTTGTGAGAAATATGCTGTGAAGCCGGGGGCAAAAGCCTGAGCTTAAAGCTGTAAAGGAGGAAGCTTCTTGGCTTCAAGAGAAAGACAGAAAAGAATTGTATCGAATACGGCGTATACCATAGGCGGGGCGCTTCTGATGAACGGCGTCCTGCAGATCCTGGTATACCCTCTTCTGAACCGCTTTATGGGAAGCGATCAGCTGGGGGAACTTCTGTATCTGATGGGGCTGGTGGCGATCCTCTGTCCTTCGGTGGGACAGGCGCTGAACACCAGCCGCCTTGTTGTGCGCAGGGATTATGAAGTCGCAAACGGAGACTATAATATCCTCCTGCTCTTTTTCGGCGGGATCGGAACGGCCGTGTCCCTCTTTGTGGCGAAAGATTCCATGACTTCCGTGCCGGTGGTATTGTGGACGGTTGTTCTTCTGATGACTACGATCTTCCGCTATTACGGAGACGTGGAATATCGTCTGAATCTGAATTACCGGAGATATTTCTGTTATTACGCCGTGCTTACCGCCGGGTATGTGGCGGGGTTCGGCGTTTATCTGGTCACGAAGAACTGGTTTCTGGTCTTCGTCACAGGCGAGGCGGCCAGCCTTGTATATCTTGCCGCGACGGGAACGGTGTTTCACGGCTTCTTCCGCAGAAGCCCATGGTTCGGGAAGGCGCTGGAGAGGGGAGGATTTCTGGTGTTCTCCTATCTGATCACCAATCTTACCCTGAATATCGACAGGCTGGCGCTGGAGCATATGATCGGGCATCTTGCGGTGACCCAGTATTATGTCACGTCCCTGATCGGAAAAACTCTGGTGCTGCTGGTGGCGCCCGTGAACACGATCATTATTTCCTATCTCACCAGGAAACAGGAGAGAATGGGCCGGAAGCAGTTCCTTATGTTTACCGGGATCGGGCTTGGCGTAAGTTTTGTGTTTTTCCTTGGTTCCCAGATCGGAACGCCGCTGTTCGTCTGGCTGTTCTACGGAGATCTGTACGAATCTGTAAAAGGAATGATAACAGTGGTCAATATAAGCCAGATCCTGGGTGTGCTGTCGGCTTATCTTTTTATCGTGGTGCTGACCTTCACAGAAGAAAAATGGCAGCTGATCCTGCAGATCTTCCATCTGGCGCTGATCGTATGCCTGGTCCTTATCTTTACGGGACAGAGCGGAATCATGGGATTCTCCATAGCGGTGCTGATCGCCAACGCGGTGCGGGTGGCCGCCGTGATCCTTCTGGGACTGTGGAAATCCGGGAGAACATAAATATATTTTTGATATAAAGGAAGGAAAGAAAAATGCAGGCTGGGGAAATTTTAAGAAGAACCGCTTTCGTGGCTCTGGATATGGTCCGGGGCGGAAAGCTGGACAAGATCAAAAAAGTGAACAAAAGAGAGATCGTGGAAGGCGTTACCAGAGAATATCTGGACCGCCGGGTGGACGCTCTTCTGGATTACGCGGGAAAACATTCAGAATATTACAGAGAATACAGAGGCGTGGAGGATATCACGAAGTATCCGGTAATGACAAAAATGGAATATAATCAGAATAAGGACCGGATCCTCTGCGACACTTATCAGGATAAAAAGGACAGTCTGTTCCGCCTGAGCACCAGCGGCTCCACAGGGGCTCCCTTCACGGTGCTGTGCGACGGCGATAAGATGAACCGCGTGAATATGAACTTCATTTCCTTTATGGAACTGAACGGATTCCGCATGGGAATGAAGAGAGGGGAGTTCCGCGTGTGGATCCCCGGCAAAAACGTGATCTCCAGGTGGAAATCCTTCAAGAACAATCTGATCATGATCGACATTTCCAACATGGGAGACGAAGCGCTGGCCGCGATCTGCGAGAAGATCCGCAGAGAAAAGATCCAGGTTCTGGTGATCTATTCCAGCGCGCTGATCGTCCTTGCCAATTATCTGAAGAGGAAGAATGTGGATATCAGTAAATGGGACGTGGAGATGGTGTTTGCCATGGGAGAAGCCCTTCCTCAGCCCACCTATGATCTGGTGAAAGAGATCTTCGGATTTTCTCCTGTGCGTTCCTATGGAAATAA
>CALWGI010000147.1 GCA_944380045.1 uncultured Blautia sp. | reverse complement strand
ATTCCCACCACATGGGATGAATTCCTGACGCTTCTCGATACCATCCAGGCTTCCGGCCAGCAGCCGCTGTACTTTGGGTTCAAGGATACCTGGACCTGTCTGGCGCCGTGGAACGCTATGGCCTGCGATCTTGCGCCGGCGGATGTATGCCAGCAGGTGAACAGGGGCGAGACCACTTTTGCGGAAGAATACAGGGAGACTGCGGAGAAGATCCTTCAGCTTCTGCCCTACGCGCAGCCCGATCCCACAGCCTACAGCTACAACGACGCGTGTACCGCATTCGCCAGAGGCGAGTCCGCGATGTACTGCATCGGAAGCTACGCGGTTCCGCAGATCCTGTCCGTAAACCCGGATATGAACATCGATTCCTTTGTTTTCCCGGCAAACGACGAGGCGGAGGGGCAGGTCCTCAACTCCGGCGTCGACCTTCTGTTTTCTGTGATGGAAGACTGCGAGAACAAAGAAGCAGCCTACGAGGTACTCCGTTTTATGATGGAAGATGAGAATATCCAGATCTATCTGAACGATCAGAACGCGATCCCCTGTAAAGAGGGTGAGTTCAATCTTCCGGAGCAGCTGGAAGGCATGACAGAGTATATCGAAGAAGGTAAGATGGTTGACTATCAGGATCATCATTATCCCACAGAGATGGCGGTGGACGCCATGATCCAGACTTATATCATGGACGGGGATACAGACGCATTCCTTGAGAAGTTTGACACTGACTGGGCGCGCTACAACCGTGACCTGATCCGCAAGGTTCAGGAGTATGAAGCAGAACACGGGGAAGGAGGAGAAGAATCATGATGGATAAGGCAAAGGGCAATGAAAGAAAACGCACGTTTCTTCTGATCACAATCCCGATCCTGGTGCTGTTTTTCGCATTTAACACACTGCCTCTGATCAAAGGTTTTATTTACAGTTTTACCAACTTCAAAGGATATGGAAGCTATGAATGGGTAGGATTCCGGAACTATATCGATCTGTTCCAGGACGCCCGCGTGGGAAAATCCTATCTGTTTACCTTCAAGTTTGCCATTGTCTCAACGATCATTGTTAACGTGGTCAGCCTGATCCTGGCGCTGGGACTGAACAGCAGGATCCGCGCGAAGAGCGCGCTGCGGGGCATTTACTTTATCCCCAACGTTCTGGGCGGACTGGTTGTAGGTTATATCTTCAGTTTTATTTTTACCTACATCATCCCCGCTGTGGGACAGGCTCTGGGCATCGAAGCCCTCAGCGGAAGTATGCTGGCGAGCACCAAAACCGCATGGTTCGCTATCGTGATCGTTGCCGCATGGCAGTCCATAGCGATGAACACCATTATTTATATTTCCGGTCTGCAGACAGTGCCGGAGGATGTTTACGAGGCCGGTTCCATAGACGGAGCCACAGGCTGGACGAAGTTCAAAAGCCTGACCTTCCCTCTGATCATCCCGTTTTTCACCATTAACATGGTACTCTGCATGAAGAACTTCCTGATGGCTTTCGACCAGATCATGGCGTTGACCAAAGGCGGTCCCGCACAGAGTACGGAATCTATCTCCTACCTGATCTACAGAAACGGTATGGACGGCGGACAGTTCGGTTTCCAGAGCGCCAACGCGGTACTGTTCTTCGTGGTGATCGTGGCGATCTCTGTGTTCCAGCTTTCGTTTATGAATAAGAAGGAGGAGCAGTTATGATGAAAAAGAAAAGTCATGGGGTCGGCGGAACCAACTGGCCGGTTACCATTCTGCTGATCATCGGATGCATCACAATTTTCTTCCCGCTGTACATGGCAGTGATCATTGCCTTTAAACAGCCGACGGAAATGACAAACGATATTGCGGGAGCGCTTTCCTTCCCGTCCAAATGGAGCCTCAGCAACTTTACCCAGGCGATGGAAGTCACGGACTTCTGGAACTCCCTTGGAAACTCTCTTCTGATCACGATCCTGACCGTGGTGATCGCTATCCTCCTTCATTCGCTGGCCGGATATGCCATCGGAAGAAACATGGGGCACAGCAGATTTTATAAATTTTCATACCTTTATATCGTAAGCGGTATGTTCGTACCCTTCGCGATCCTGATGATGCCTCTGGTAAAACAGACGTCACAGATGGGAATCGGAAACAGGGCTGGTGTAATCGTTCTTTATGTGGTATTCTATATGCCGATGAACCTGCTTCTGTACTCCGGTTATCTGAAAAACATACCGCTGGCACTGGAAGAGGCCGCCAAAGTGGACGGCGCAAGCACATGGAAAACATACTGGAGCATTATCTTCCCCATTATGAAACCCATGCATGCCACGGTAGCCGTACTCACAGCGCTGGGAACCTGGAACGACGTTATGACACCCCTTGTTATCATGTCCGGCACAGGAAAAAACACCCTGCCTCTGGCACAGCTGAATTTCCAGACCCAGTTTGGTACAAACTATAACCTGGCGTTCGCGTCCTACCTGCTGGCGCTGATCCCGATCCTGATCTTCTATCTGGTATGCCAGAAACAGATCCTGAACGGTGTGGTAAACGGCGCTGTAAAATAAGTATGCCGGAGTTGCGTATGCAGGCTGGGGTGAATTGATCATAAAAATTCCAGTATAAAGGAGAAGACGATGTCAATAGTACTCAACGAACAGCAATCCTTATTTACACTGTGTACGAAAACCAGTATGTATCAGATGAAGACAGACCAGTACGGAGTTCTGCTTCATACCTATTACGGAAAAAAAACAGAGATTTTTGACTATTCCTATCTGATCCAGAGAAGGGATCACGGTTTTTCCGGAAGTCCCTATCAGGCGGGCAACGACAGAACCTATTCTCTGGATACGCTTCCCCAGGAATATTCCTGCTTCGGAAGCGGTGATTACCGGCAGAGCGCCCTGTCTGTGAGATACCAGACAGGAGCCAGGGCGCTGGAACTGCGCTGTGAAGGCTTCGAGATCCTGGAAGGTAAGTACAGGATCCCGGGGCTTCCCTCCATCTACGCGGAGGACGGGAACCGGGCGGATACCCTGGTGATCACCATGAAAGACGATGTGGAAGATGTGTGTGTAAAACTTTATTACGGTGTTCTGGAGGATCTGGATCTGATCACCAGGGCAGTGTGCGTGGAAAACAGGGGCGCCGCCCCTGTTTTCCTGGAACGTGTGATGTCCATGTGTCTGGATAAGCCCTATGGAAATTACGACTGGATCACATTTTACGGAAAACACGAGATGGAACGGCAGCTTTCCAGAACTGCCGTTCATCATGGCGTTCAGGCGGTGGGAAGCCTGAGAGGCGCCTCCAGCCACCAGTACAATCCCTTTGTCATGCTTTCTGACAGAAATACAACCGAGACGCAGGGAGAGTGCTATGGATTTTCCCTTCTCTACAGCGGGAATTTCCTTGCCGAGGCGGAGAAGGATCAGTTTGATCAGACGAGAGTACTGATGGGGATCCATCCGGAGAACTTCTCCTTTAAACTGGAACCGGGAGAGAGTTTCTGGGCTCCGGAAGCGGCCATGGTGTACAGCGACGGCGGTTTTGAAAAGCTGACCCATATTTATCACAGGGCTTTCCGGAACAATCTCTGCAGGGGAAGATTTAAACACGCAAGGAGACCGGTCCTTATCAATAACTGGGAAGGAACGTACTTTGATTTTACCGGCGAAAAACTCCTCCAGATGGCGGAGAAGGCGGCGGATCTCGGCGTGGAGCTTTTTGTGATGGACGACGGTTGGTTCGGAAACAGAGATACGGACAACAGCGGCCTTGGAGACTGGCATGTAAACGAGGAAAAGCTGGGCTGTACGCTCACTGAGCTTTCCGACAGGATCCATGCCATGGGGCTGAAGTTCGGTATCTGGTATGAACCGGAGGGGATTTCCGAGGACAGCAGCCTCTACCGGGAACATCCCGACTGGGTGCTCCGGGTTCCGGGACGAAATCCCATGAGGGGAAGATATCAGCTGGTCCTTGATTTTTCCAGAGCGGACGTGCGGGATTATATCTTCGATCAGATGTGCAGTGTCCTTGACAGAGCGAAAGTGGATTATCTGAAGTGGGATTTCAACCGCAGTATCAGCGACGTTTACTCCGCGCAGCTTCCGGCCGACCGGCAGGGAGAGGTTCCCCACAGATATGTGTTGGGACTTTACGAGTTCCTGGAGCGTCTGGGAAAGAGATATCCGGATATCCTTCTGGAAGGATGCAGCGGCGGCGGCGGAAGATTCGACGCGGGTATGCTGCATTATACCCCGCAGATCTGGTGCAGCGACGATACGGACGCTGTGGAGCGTCTTGAGATCCAGTACGGAACCTCCTTCTGTTATCCGGTAAGCACCATGGGAGCTCATGTTTCCGCCTGCCCCAATCACCAGACCGGGAGAACCACTCCCCTTAACACAAGGGCGGTGGTGGCTATGGCGGGAACCTTCGGTTATGAACTTGACCCGGGCAAACTCACGGAAGAAGAGAAGGACGAAGTGAGAAAACAGATCGCACTGTTTAAAGAATATTATGACCTGATCCAGGAAGGCAGGTATTACCGCCTGACCGATCCCGCCAGGGATGAGCATTACGCCGCATGGGAGTTCGCAAAAGAGGACGGAAGCGAAGCGCTTCTCTGTGTGGTGGCGTCCAGAGTAAGGACAAACGACCCGCCCACCAGGATGCTCATCCGGGGACTTGAGGAGGGCGCGCTCTATGAAGCGGAGGGAAAAGTATATCCCGGAGGCGCGCTTATCCACGGTGGTTTTCCTGTTCCCGAGGCGAAAGAGGAATACCAGAGCTGGATGTTCCATTTCGTGAGAAAATAAAACGGAATCATGTAAGGCAAACAGTGACACGGCTGCTTTTCCGGCGGAGATTTCTCTGTCGGGGAAGCAGCTTTTCTGTTTTGTATATTATTTTGCGGCAGAACTTGTGGGAACTGATGTTTTCCGTTATAATGTAGCATATGCGCGGCGG
>CALWGI010000146.1 GCA_944380045.1 uncultured Blautia sp. | reverse complement strand
GGATACCGGGATCTGGACTATTTTATCAACCGCTTTATTTCTGTGAAGGGGTGTACTCCCACAAGCTATCGAAAAAAGTTCCGGAATCATACATAATCGCGGAAAATCTAAAGACAGGATATGGTTTAGTGAAAAAAAACTAAACTTTGTCCTGTCTTTTTTCTATTTTTGTCAGGTTGTAACAAAAAGAAGAAATAGATAGAATAATAATATCAAAATTGAAGGAGGAAGCGAGATGAAGAAAAAGCAGATGCTGGCAGCTCTTATGGGAGTTGCAATGCTCTCCACGCTTTTAGCTGGCTGTGGCGGCGGGGACAAAGAGGGCAGTTCTGAGGAGGGAGGAGTAAAAGAATTTACAGCCTTTTTTGCTGTGCCCGGAACGGAGATAAATGATGACAATGAGATTCAACAGAAAATTGCAGAAATTACTGGTGCAAAGTGCAAGGAAACCTGGCTGACCGGACAGACGGCAGAAGAGGCTGTGGGAACTATGATCGCCGGGGGAGAATATCCGGATTTTATTGACGGTGGAGACGGTATGGCACAGCTATATGATGCAGGCGCATTGGTAGCTTTAGATGATTATATTGACGATTATCCGAATATCAAGGAATACTTGACTGATCAGGAATGGGATAAGCTTCGTCAGGAGGACGGGCATATTTATTGGATCAATCAGTTCCAGAACATTTACGGAGAGGAAAAGGCGACGACTCATAATGACGAAGCGTTCTGGATCCAGACCAGAGTCCTGGAGTGGGCTGGCTATCCGGAAGTAAAGACTATGGATCAGTATTTTGATCTGATCGAAGCCTATCAGGAAGCAAATCCGACCATGGAAGATGGTACTGAGAATATTCCATATACCATACTTTGTGAGGACTGGAGATATTTCTGTCTGGAGAATGCACCTCAGTTCCTGGACGGTTATCCAAATGACGGATCAGTTATCGTAGATCCTGAGGAATTAAAGGTGATCGATTATAATACGACACCTACGGCAGTGAAATACTTCCAGAAGCTGAATGAAGAATATCATAAAGGCATTGTAGATCCGGAATCCTTTACACAGACCTATGATGAGTATATCGCAAAACTTTCCACAGGACGTGTACTGGGCATGATCGACCAGTGGTGGAACTTTGCCTATAATGTAAATGATTCCTTAAAGCAGCAGGGACTGGACGAGCAGGGCTGCGATTATGTTCCTCTTCCAATCACTATTGAGGAAGGGATCCAGAATCGGTGGCACTGCTCCGGCAGTGTGTTGAATGAGGCCAGCGGTCTTGCAATCACAACAAGCTGTGAGGATGTGGAGGGTGCCCTTCAGTTTATTAACGACCTTCTGAGCCAGGAGGTTCATGATCTGCGTTACTGGGGTGTAGAAGGAGAAGATTACGAGGTAGATGAAAACGGACTTTTCTACCGGACAGAAGAACAGAGACTTGAGGCATCTGATACTGCTTATAAGGCATCGCACCTGTGTACATATTCCTATTTTCCACAGTATGCAGGAACCAGCAGGGACGGTATTAACGCTATGCAGCCACAGTATCAGCCTACAGAATTTTTCGATGGATTAAGCGATGATGTAAAAAAATGCTTTGAAGCCTATGGCGCAGAAACCTATGTGGATATGCTGGGAACCAGCGAAGCTCCAGGTCCATGGTATCCGATGTATTCTTATTCCAACAATATGACTACCAGTACTCCTGGAGGTATGGCGCTGACAAAAATGGGAGAAATCAAGCATGAATATCTTCCAAAAGTTGTTATGGCAGAAGATTTTGATGCAGCCTGGGATGAATATATGGAGGCATATGAAAGCTGTGATCCCCAGGCATTCTTAGATGAGATGCAGGAGGAATTAGACAGAAGAATGGAAGAGGCTGCGAAGTATCAGTAAAGTGTAAAATTCTGAAAGAAATGGGCAGATGTCAGAGAAAGAAAAACAGGGCATCTGCCTGTTTTATAGAAAAGGAGTGAGATTATGGCTTCTATGGCGAAAAGGAGAAGAAAAGAAAATGTAGCGGAACCAACACCGAAGATTACGTGGAAGGAGATCAAAAGGCAGAAGGTTCTGATCTTCTGGTCATTGATCATCGTGATCTATGGGATTATTTTCTATTACCTCCCGCTGGGCGGCTGGGTGATGGCCTTTGAGGATTACAAACCTAAGGACGGGCTATTCCACTCCGCTTTTGTGGGACTTGCAAATTTTAAACAGCTGTTTTCTGATGTGACCTTTGTCCGGGTTATCAGAAATACTCTGGCAATGGGTGTGATCAACCTGGCGGCAACCTTTATCATGGCGATTGTGTTTGCTATTCTTTTAAATGAGGTACAGTCAAAAGGAGGTAAGAAAGTCGTTCAGACAATTTCCTACTTACCCCATTTCCTTTCCTGGATCATTGTAACAGGTATTCTGCATGATGCCCTGTCGGGATCTGGTATTATTAATGAACTTTTGGTAGGATTGCATCTGATTGATGAACCTATAAATTTCTTTGCTCATACAAAGTATTTCTGGCCTATCGTAGCGTTTGCCAATGTGTGGAAAGAGACTGGCTGGAATGCGATTATTTATCTGGCGGCTATCACATCTATTGATCCATCTCTCTATGAAGCGGCCAGTATGGACGGTGCCGGCCGCTGGGCCAAGATTAAACATGTAACTTTACCGGGTATTAAGCCTACAATCATTATCCTGCTTCTTATGAATGTGGGAAATGTATTAAATGCGGGCTTCGAGATCCAGTATCTGCTTGGAAATGGTTTGGTACAGAGTGTATCCCAGACGATTGACATTTATGTGCTGAAATGGGGCATCAGTCAGGGCGATTATGCGATCGGTACTGCCGCAGGTATTTTCAAGAGCTTTGTAAGTATTGTTCTGATCGTCATTGCTAATCAGATTGCGAAGCGTAATGGCGAAGAGAGGCTGTTTTAGGAGGTGCCGAAAATGAAAGAAGTAAAACAGAAAAAATCGAAAGCCCAGAAATCTGTGCCAGATAAGATTTTTGTTGTATTAAATACGCTGTTTATGATCGCATTTGTGGTCATTACCTTATATCCAGTGCTGAATACATTGGCTATTTCCCTGAATGATGGTACAGATGCTCTCCGGGGAGGCATCTATCTGCTGCCGAGAAAATTTACACTGAAGAACTATACTACAGTTCTTCAGAAAAATAATCTGCTTACCGGAGCTTATATAACGGTACTGCGAACTATATTCGGAACGGTTACAGCATTGTTTGCTAATGCAATCCTGGCTTTTATTGTCAGCAGAAAGCGCTTCTTATTTAAACGATCCTTATCGCTATTCTGGGTTATTACCATGTATGTGAACGGTGGTATGATTCCGGTATTCTTGCTGTATAAGAACCTGGGACTTACCAATAGTTTCTGGGTTTATGTGATTCCAGGAATGGTAAGTGCCTTTAACATGCTGGTTATCCGTACTTATATGGCAGGGATCCCAGACAGTCTGGAGGAATCTGCCCAGCTGGACGGTGCGGGATATATGACGATTTTTCTGAAGATCATATCTCCGCTGTGCAAGCCAGTATATGCTACAGTAGCCCTGTTTGTGGCGGTAGGACAGTGGAACTCCTGGTTCGATGCCATGCTGTACAACCGTATGAGCCCTGAATTTACAACTCTTCAGTACGAGCTGATGAAGCTGCTGTCTTCTGTAACAAATCAGGGAAGCTCTGCAGAGGCAATGAAAAATGCCATTGGAAGTGTTACGCCTACATCAGTCCGTGCGGCGGCAACGATTCTGACTATGCTGCCAATTATCTGTCTGTATCCATTCCTTCAGAGATATTTTGTGACAGGCCTGACTATTGGCGGGGTAAAAGAATAAGCAGTAAGTCTATAATAAACTGCTGCGTTAAGCTGATATTGAGAACAGACAGATTCTTTGTCATGCTTAATGCGGCAGTTTTATATTACTCTGGATCAGGAGGAGTATCCGGAAAAACAGAAAGGAGATAAAGAAAAGTGGAAGGAGCATTTTATACAGGAAAATATCGGAATTTTTTTGAAGAACAGGGATACAACAGCGAGGAGATCACCAGCCGCCTTGAGAAAATCTTCCAAACAATATTTTATGGGCCAGATGACGAAAGGTTCTATCATGAATCAGGATCTGATATGGGATACCTGGAGGACACAGGAAATCATGATGTGCGTACGGAAGGAATGTCTTATGGCATGATGGTCTGTGTTCAGATGAATAAACAGAAAGAGTTTGACAGGTTATGGAAATGGGTATGCACTTATATGCGGATACAGGAAGGACCAGGAAAAAATTATTTTATATGGTCTTGCGGTACAGATGGAACGCCTAATGCTGATGGTCCGGCGCCAGATGGGGAAGAATTTTTTGCAATGGCTCTTTTCTTCGCCGCTAATCGATGGGGCGACAGAGAAGGGATTTTTGATTACAGTGGAGAGGCCAGAAAAATCCTTCGGGAGTGTATCCATAAGGGAGAACCGGGACATTCCGGAGAGCCTATGTGGAACCGGGACAACAAGTTGATCAAGTTTATTCCCGGTGTGGAATTTACGGACCCTTCTTATCATTTGCCGCATTTCTATGAATTGTTTGCTTTGTGGGCAGATGAAGAAGATAGAATGTTTTGGAGGGAAGCAGCGGGAAACAGCCGGGTATTCCTGCATTTGGCCTGCAATCCGGACACAGGACTCTCGGCGGAATACGCAGAATACGATGGCACACCCCATACGGGTACAGAAGTTCAGTTTGGACGTCATGACTGGTATTATAGTGACGCATACCGGACTATGGCTAATATCGGCCTGGATGCACTTTGGTTTCACCGAGATCCATGGCAGAAAGAAATCGCAGGAAGACTGCAGGAATTTTACTGTGTGAAAGAAAAAGACAGTTGGGACGGAGTTTTTCTTATAGACGGGACAAAACTTAAGGAAAAGGCACTACATCCGGTAGCTGTTATTGC
>CALWGI010000145.1 GCA_944380045.1 uncultured Blautia sp. | reverse complement strand
CGTACTTTTATGGGGAAGATACGGTTAGAAAGAGGAAATATCAGTCAGAACCGTACTGTTATGGGGAAGATACGGTTGAAAAGAGAAAAAGCCCGCCGGAACCGTATTACTGCTGAAAAACCGGTTGAAAATAAGGGGAGTCCTGACAAAGTTGTTTTGCAACTGAAAAAATCCACCTGAAAAAGAAGAAAAGTCAAAACAGGACAAGTCCCTCATGAATAGAGGACTTGTCCTGTTCGATCGTGCGCCGCTGGGCGCACGTTTCTTATTTTGTTTAATGATCTTTTATTTAATGATCGTACCGGTCTTCTCGCGGTAGCCGTCTCTGGCGTGGGGAATATCGGTGATGATCGTCCTTCTTCCCTCGCCTTTACTTATAAAGGAAAGCCCTGCCTCGATCTTGGGAAGCATGGTTCCTTTCGCGAACTGGTCCTCTTCGATGTAGCGCTTCGCTTCCTCGGGGGTAACAGCTCCAAGGAGCTTCTCTTTGTCAGTGCCCTTGTCCAGACTTACCTTCTCCACGCTGGTAAGGATCAGAAGCGTGTCTGCGTTCAGTTCTTCCGCCAGAAGTCCGCTGGCAAAATCCTTCTCGATAATGGCGCTTGCCCCGTGGAGGTCGATACCCTGTTCCATAACAGGGATTCCGCCGCCGCCGGCTGCGATCACGATCTGTCCCGCTTCCGTAAGCACGCGAACGGTCTCCAGTTCCACAATCTTCTGCGGCTTCGGAGAGGCCAGGATCCTGCGGTACTGTCCGGGAGCTACCTCAGTGACAAAATTACCCTTATCTTCTTCTGATTCGGCTTCTTCGGCGTTCAGAACACGGCCGATGATCTTCTCCGGTTCCGCGAAAGCGTCGTCGTAGGGATCGATAACAACCTGAGTCAGAACAGTAGCCACAGGCTTGTAAATACCCCGGGAGAGAAGCTCTGCCCGGATGGCGTTCTGAAGGTCATAGCCGATATATCCCTGGCTCATGGCGGAGCACACGGACATCGGCGCAAAAGTATAATCAGGATGTGCTTTCCCGAATTCGTTCATTGCGGTATGGATCATTCCCACCTGGGGACCGTTGCTGTGGGAAATAACTACTCTGGCCCCTTCCTCTACAAGGTCTGCGACTGCACGGGCGGCCTGTCTGGTGGCAAGCTTCTGTTCCGGCAGAGTCGTACCCAGAGCCCTGTGTCCAAGGGCAATTACTACAGTTTTTTCGCTCATAGGGAATCCTCATTTCTTATTCAGTCTAAATAATGCCGGGCAAAACCGTTTCCTCCCGGCAATTTTGAATATATTTATTATAAAAGAACAGGGGCGGAAATGCAAGAGAGGAATCAGGAGGATATTTTCCCGCAGGAATCAGGAGGATTTTTTCTGTGCTGTAGGAGAGGGAATGTTTTCCTGTGCAGACTGACAGTAAATATCAGGTGTTTTCCACCGGGATCTGGATCTCCGTGACGAACTTCGACGTGTCGTCGGTGAGACCGTAATCGATCATGGTGATCTCTCTGGAAAATCCGCTGACTTTGAGACCGTGAGTTTCAATGTACGCTAAAAGCTGTTCATAATAATGGACAGCTTTTTCGTGTCCGCCCTGAAAACGGAGAGAAGCGCAGTCGGTTTCCGGAAGAACAGAAGTGTCTCCCCGGAACCGGTCTTCCTCGTCCAGAAGGATGAAAACAAGATCATAGGGATGAAAACGGCGGCTGATCAGATTTTCCCGGAAAATTCCCACGCCCACTTTGCCAAGAAAGGTTACAGAGGTTTCCTCGGACTGCTCAAGCTGCCGGATGGACTGTTCCAGATCCAGATAGTTCTTCGGCGAGACCTGTTTGCGTATAGATGCAATCCGCCGTTTCGGATAACGGGAAACCGTAATTTCCTCCAGCCGGGAGGAAAGGGCGTCGTCGATCTGGGAAAGACGGTTATCAATTTTTCTCTCGATCAGAAGAAGCTCCTGCCGTCTGCGGCGGACCTCCTCCTTCTGTTTCAGCAGAAGATCGTGGATCGTGTCCGGATTCCGGTTCCGGAGAAAGGTGGAGATCTGTTCCAGCGGCATATCCAGAGCGCGGAGGTAGCGTATGGTGTTCAGACATTCAAACTGCCTGGTGCTGTAATAGCGGTATCCTGTGTCCGGATCCGTATATTCCGGCTTCAGAAGGCCGATTCTGTCGTAGTGGCGCAGGATGCTGACGCTGATGTGAAACAGCCGGGATACCTCGCCAATCTGAAATAATTCGCTGTTTTTCATAAAATTCCTCTCTTCTGTATGCGCCTGTGTGGGGAATTTTTCTGTTTCCTGAGATGGTTTATTCGTCCCATCCCTCATAAAACCGGATGTTTACAGAGATGTTCCTCACAATATCTCCTTCCTGAAGATCCATATCCTCCTTGTCGGATACGGAGGGAAGTTCTCCGTCGTCTTCGGACAATTCCAGTGAGATCCAGTCATAAGCCGCCTCGTTGGCTTTCTCAACGGCTTCGTCCAGGGTATCTCCCTCGGCGTAGCAGCACTCCAGATCCGGGAAAAATCCCTGATAAGTTCCTGTTTCAGTTTTGCGGAAAACCGCGGGATAAATAAATTTCATAATGTCTCCGTTTCTGTCGTAAATATTTTCTGTTATAATCTTAATGGTATCAGAATAAAAAGCTGTCAGACAAACCAGCCGGCAGCCCACTGATGTTATGATATCACATAGTATTCCCGGGGTACAAGGTCATATTTCAGATGAATCAGGAGAATGTTTCGGATGAACCAGGAGAATGTTTCAGATGAACCAGGAGAATATTCCGGATGAACCGGGAGAATATAGGCGGAAAACAGATAAATGCTGCAGCCAGCGGGAAAGCCGCAGGAAAGGATGTGGAAGTAATGAGTATCAGACTGATTGCCAGCGATCTGGACGGCACGCTGCTTACAGATCAGAAAACCCTCTCGCCGGAAACGGTTAATACCCTTCGGTGGGCGGCGGATAAAGGGATATATCTTGTGCCGGTAACGGGCCGGTCCTATACGGCGGTACCGGATTTTATAAAAGAATTTCCGGGAGTGGAGTATGTGATCACCTCCAATGGCGGCGCTGTTTATTCGGCGGCTTCGGGAGAGCGGATCTATCAGTGCCTTATGGAACCGGAGTCCGTGGAAGCGGCTTTTAAAGCGCCCCGCCCGGACAATATGGCGGTGGAAATCTTTATCGAAGGACGGCCTTATTCTGAGACGTCCTATGTGAATGAACCGAGGGCTTACGGGGCGACAGAATACGGGGCGGAGTATGTGCGCCGTACGAGAATCCCTGTGGAGGATCTGGAAAGTTTTGCCATGGAAAACAAAGACAGGCTTGACAGTATGGCTTTTGTCTGTGCCGATCCGGCGGAGAGAGAAGGATTCCGGCTGTATCTTAAGAACCATGTGCCGGATATTTATGTGACTTCTTCGGTGTCCCATCTTCTGGAGATCGGACATAAAGACGCGGGGAAAGGAAATACGCTGGGATATCTGATGAATTATCTGGGAGTCGACAGGGAAGAAGCTATGGCTGTGGGCGACGGGGATAACGATGTCAGTATGCTCCGGGCAGTGAGATATGGCGTCGCGGTTAAGAACGGAACGAAAGCCTGCAGGAACGCGGCTGTCCGGGTGACAGGGAGCAATCAGGAAGACGGAGTGGCGCAGGCGGTGAAGCTGTTTGCGGGAGATGGGATTTATTGCTGATGTGAATATGCTGTCTCCTGAATGCAGTAGCAGGAGTGTTTTCATGCAGATAAAAATACCCGTGTACAGAAAGGGAGATAAAATCCTGTACACGGGTATTTATATGCAAACAGCCTCTCGGGGGCTGGAAATGCCGGACAAAAGGTTTCTGACATATGCGGATACAGATAATATCATGCAGTGTCAGCGCCGGGCAGTGTTATTGCTGCGATCTGCCGGTAATTGCCATATCTATATCCAGAACCGTCTCCGAATAGGGAAGATATGTAATGTCGGCGGTTACTGTCTGCGCGCCGCCGGACTTCGCCGCCTGATCGAGAAGTGTTTCTCCTGCTTCGAATTCTTCCCGGGAAATGGCAAAGGTTTCTTTTTGGCCGCCGGCATCCGTTCCGCTGATCTCAATGGTAGGGCTGTCGCTGATATTACTGTAATAGAAGCTTACGTCCGCCAGAGATACGGTATGCGGGCTGCTCAGATAGGGAATATCCCGCAGCGGATTGACGACCTGCATATAAAGGACGAAAACAGAAAGTCCCGCCAGGACGGCCGCGATTACCGGGAAAGCAAGTTTCTGCTGCCAGCCGCCGTGTTTTTCTTTCAGAGAAAGATAAAGAAGCGTAACGGCAGTACATATGACAAAAACAGAAATACATATCCAGAAAGGAATGGAACAGTAATTTTCCATAATCCCGTTCCTTCCGTCAGAACTGCCGATAACAGCGGAAAACGCCATCGGCAGAATAAAAACAAGAGCCAGAACTCCTGTCGTCATAGTTAATTTTTGAAGTCTGTAGATCATAATATTCACACCTCTCTCGTGAATATCATGATACCTTCTTGCCCTCTCTCCAACAATCACCCTTCTGTAAAAACGATGTTAAAACTAAAACAAAGATGCCCGGCAGCCGCCGGACATCTCTGCAAAAGACAAAATCCATAATGATAATTCAAATTTAACTTCGTTATATCAGAACAGTCCAGTAATCTTTCCGTTCTCGTCTACGTCAATCTTCTCAGCAGCTGGTACCTTGGGAAGTCCGGGCATGGTCATGATCTCGCCGGTAAGGGCTACGATGAAGCCTGCTCCCGCGGAGATCTTCAGGTTGCGCACGGTTACCTCGAAGTCTGTGGGCGCGCCCAGTTTGGTCTGGTCGTCGGTCAGGCTGTACTGTGTCTTGGCCACGCAGATCGGGCAGTTGCCGAACCCCAGGTCTTCAAGCTGTTTTGCCTGTTTCTGGGCGTTTGCGGTCAGGACTGCTCTCTTGCCGCCGTAGATCTTCTGTACGATCTG
>CALWGI010000144.1 GCA_944380045.1 uncultured Blautia sp. | reverse complement strand
CCTGCCCCGTCCATTACAGCAGCCTCAATCAGGCTGTTTGGAATTGTAGAACTGAAATTATTCTTCATTATAAGGAAGTTATATGGCGAAAAACACAGCGGCAGGATCAGGCACCACCATGTATCAAGCATATGGAGGTTATTCATAAGCAGGTAATCCGGGATTGTCCCGGCTGTAAAATACATACTTACCATGATCAGGAAAGTCATAATCCTTCTTCCTTTAAGCTCTTTTCGTGTCAGTGCATAAGATGCACAGACCGTCAGGAACATCCCGATCGCGGTAAATGCAACTGTCACAACTACCGACACATACAGAGAACGCATGATCGATGAATCTGCAAATACTTTTTTATATGCATCAAGACTGAACCCCTTTGGGAACAACACTACTTTATTAGCAATTACATATGCCTCATCACTGATAGACTTGGATAATACATGCAGGAACGGGAACAGGCAGATTGCCGCCACTAATGCAAGGATTATGTAAAAACATGCAGTAATAACATAATCTTTTTTTGTTCTTCCAACTATTTTCTTTGTTCCTTTAACTCTTCTCTTTACTGCTGTCATAGTTTTCCTCCCTAAATCAAACCTTCTTCACCCATACGTTTTGCCACGTAGTCCGCTACCAGCACAAGGATCAGGCCGATTACCGACTGAAACAGTCCCAAAGCAGTTGCTTCACTGAATTTTCCCCCTTCAATACCCCAACGGTATACAAGTACAGGGATCGTCGTTGTAAATTCTGTTGCTTTAGCATTCATTAATGCAAAAATCCTTTCAAATGATCCTTGCATTACCCGTCCGAGATTCATGATCAGAAGAGTGACGATCGCACTGCGGATCCCGGGAAGAGTTACATGCCAGCACTGTTTCCATCTGCCTGCTCCATCCACTCTTGCCGCTTCATACAATTCCGGATTCACACCTGTAATCGCTGCCAGATAAATAATTGTCCCCCAGCCCATAGACTGCCAGACGCCGATCAATACATAAGTAATTACCCACCAGATATCATCCTGAAGGAACGGGATGGGGCTTCCCCCTGCATTTTCTATCAGGATATTCACTACACCTGTACTCATGGAAAAAAGCTGATACCCAAGGCCTCCAATAATGACCCATGATAAGAAATGCGGCAGATACAGAAGCGTCTGGGTCACTTTCTTAAACCACTTACACCGAATTTCATTTAACACGAGCGCCAATATGATCGGCATTGGAAAACTGAATATCAGATCAAGTATGTTTAGAAGCAGTGTATTTCTGACAGACGGAAGGAAGTCTCTGTGCGTAAAAATTTTTTTAAAAATCTCCAACCCGACCCATTCACTGCCTGTAATTCCCCGGGCCACCTTATAATCCTGAAAAGCAATCGCAAGCCCCGGATATGCACAATACTTAAAAACAATAATAAAAAGCATCGGAAGCACCATCATTAAATACAGCATCCATGTTCTCTTAAAATAAAGCCTGTTTTTCATTTTATTCATAAGCCTGATCCTCTCTTTATATTCTTAAAAGGGGATGGTGCAGCTCTGCATCATCCCTCTTTTATGTAGACTATTCAGCAATGATATAGCTGCCCTCCTCCATTGCTTCCTGTTTTTCATCCAGAATATCCTGATATCCTCCCTCCAGATATTCCTGACAATATTCTTCATATTTAGCGTCAAATTCTGATGGATCACAAGTTGCAAGATCAACATAGAATTCCTGCCACATTGCATTCAGATCACTGGAATACTCACTGATCGACTCGATCACTTTTGTAAATACCGGAGTAACAATCCCATACTCTGCATCTTCCTGATAATAATTGTAAGCCTGCTCGATCAGGTACTCATATCCTGCCGGTGCCAGTAAGCGTAAGTTTGCTCTGTAATCTTTCTCCGCGTCTCCGTATGTTACATCTTCTACAACAAGACACCAATAATCTTTATTATTATTTTGAGAGAGTTTTGATTCCCCTTCGAATCCGGCAATCGGAACTGCAATTCCATCTTCATCCAACGTGTAGTTGTCACCTTCTACCCCATTCTGCATTTTAAAGAGATTTTCCGGCTGGCTCAGCCACTCCAGATACATCCACACTGCCGCCCTTTCTTCTGCCGGCGTTGTCGCGCTGATTCCCATTACCATACCGTAAGGCGGATATGCATAATAATATCCTTTTCCTTCCGGACTGAGTGCTCCTGGATCGAGGGTTGAAACTTCAGCATCCGGATTATTCGCCAGAAGAGAATCAAATACATCCGTTGTATTTCCGATTCGGAATTTATATGTACCGCAGCGTCCGGATACAAAATCTGCTTTCCAGTCCGTATCCTGCGCGTTCAGATAAAATTCCTGATCTACAATTCCTTCATTATATTCTTCGTTCAGATTTTTCAAATATTTTTCGGATGGCTCCCAGGTAAGAGGAGCTACTGTCAGGTCAAGATATTTTCCATATTCTTCCTCTGAAATACTGTCATCAAAATATGGATATTCATATGTAAAACTCTGTGTGATCAAAGAGTTCCCCAGTGTACCCAAGCCTGCTTCTTTCCATGCACGTCCTACTTCTTCAAGTTCCGCCTCATTTGTTGGCATATCCATTCCCACTTCATCCAGCCAGTCCTGACGGATCAGTGTGATTTCACTATAATAAACAGGATTCCTTTCTGCGAAGAAGAACATATTCTCTCCATCCAACGAACCGTATTGCGCTACTGTATCCTTCATATTTGCATAATAAGTAGGCGCATAATACTCAATTTCCTCCAGATCAAGTGGCTGCATTGCATCTTCATTATAGTAATTAACCGCCTGCGGCATGTCATAGCTCATGATTATATCAGGCGCTGTCTGCGCTGCGATCATCTGCATATAATCCTGCACTTCCGTCGTACGCCCGATTGCCACATACTCTACATTGATGTTGTATTTATCACCAAATTCTGTCTGCACCCAATTTGTATAATAATTATCCGTAGGATCCCAGCCTTCATATGCCCTGTCATATACCGGAATCTGAATCGTAACTTCTTCCGGGAACCCTTCCGAATAGTCTTTAAAACCGGTTCCATCTTCTGTACGGTTAGATGTCTCTTCATTTCCCTGTCCTTTACTCCCACATCCGGCTAATATGCCAACCGTCATTGCCGCTGCCAGAACAACCGCCGCACTCCTCGCTGCTTTTTTTCTCATCTCAGCCACCCTTTCTTACCTTTCATCTCTCCATTTTGTGCATCAAACAATCAACAAGCGCTTGTTTTTTGTTTATTTTGTATAATCAGTATATATTCATCCGCCTTTCTCATGTAAGATAATAATGCGACATTTCGGGGAGTAATCCGTCATATTTTTTTCTATAATTTTACGACATGATAGTCATTGACCATGGACATCTTTTTTGTTAAACTCAGAATAAAATAACAGAAGATTGGAGAAATGACATGAGCGTAGAAACTTTTTCTATTGAGGTAACTTTTCGCTTTAATCACGCACTGTTCCGGGTTGAAAGCATCAGTCGCGGAATTTTAGAAGAAAGCATGCCGGAGCACAGCCACGGACATGGGAATTATGAAATTCATTATATTTCTTCCGGCAAAGGGAGCGCCGTTATTGACAATTCGTTTTATTCCGTTTTGCCTAATACTCTCTATGTCACCGGCCCACATGTCATACATTCACAGACCCCTGACAAAGAGGATCCCCTGACCGAATATTGTATATACTTGTCTCTAGATACGAAAAATATACCGGATTCTAAAAAGAGTCCTCTGGCACATTTCTTTCTGAATCAGGTTTTCTGGTACGGACAGGATAATCAAAACGTACTGTCTGTACTCAATCAGATTTTCCACGAATTAACAGCACAGGAATTGGGATATCTCGATCAAGTCAAAGCTTTATTATGCCAATTTATTATCGCTCTTCTGCGCAATTACAAACAAAACGTCAATTTTCCCACTCTATCCGCACAAACCACTCTGTCGGAAAGACGTTCCCTTTTAATAGAGCAATACTTCATTTACGAATATGCCACACTTTCGCTTGAAAGCCTTTCCAGCCGCATCGGTCTTTCTCCGCGTCAGACCCAGCGTTTCCTAAGAGAACATTACGGGAAAACTTTCAGCCAGAAAAAGCGTGAAAGTAAAATGGCAGCTGCACTCCAGCTTCTTTCCTCATCACAGGAAAGCATTACTGCCATTTCAGAAAAGCTCGGATTTTCATCTGTAGAATATTTTTCATCCTCTTTTCGGAAATACTATAAACTGTCCCCGCAGGAATATCGCAGACGCCAGACATAACTATTAGAGAGCATTCTGTCCCTTTCCTGTAAAAAAGCGACATATTTTTATACAGTTTGTCATGATTTTCTCTGAAAAATCCGACATAGTATATTTATACTGTAGATAATATGATTCTTGTGTGAACCGGAATATTGCTCCCGGTTATCTATCACACATAAGAGCAGAGGAGGACAAAAAATGTGGAAACCGATCATACTCACACGTGACAGTATCTATATGCAGTATCCGTCATCATGGTGGAGAGAAACATGGAGAGAAGCTTTGGTCAGTGGAAACGGGCATACCGGAGTCAGTTTTTATGGCGGGACAAAAGAACAGACGCTCATGATCACAGATGGCGGTCTATGGTATGGCGGAGAAGCGAACAAGCTTCCGGATGTTCACCATGCGCTCGAACGAATGCGCAGCAAAATGGATCAGGGAATGTTTAAAGAGGCCAGCTGGGAGCTTGTTAATGAATTAAAACGACAAGGTTATCATTCAAAACTGGAATCCCCTCTTCCTGTCGGCGATCTGAAAATACAAATTATTCCTCATGGGACATTTCACGATTATCTGAGGGTACTCCAGATGGATACCGGGGAAGCTTCCTGCCAGTGGCGGGATCAGGACGTCCGCTATCGCTGCGATAGTTTTGTTTCCAGAGCTGATGATATGATCCTATATCGGATCCAGGCCTCCAGCCCTGTAATCTGCGCAAATTT
>CALWGI010000143.1 GCA_944380045.1 uncultured Blautia sp. | reverse complement strand
TAAACCGTGGAAAAATAGGTTTCGTACAATTCCCGGATATCCATTTTCGTCTCCTTTCTTCCGGTTTTCGCATATAAGACGCGTGAAGTTGCAAAATGTTACAAAAAACCTCCGGCTTTTCCGCCGGAGGTTTTCAGACGCAAAACCCGCTCGCGGGTTCTGACATAAAATTCGGTTCAGTTTTATCTGACATAATGCATCACATAATCTCTTCCGCTTCCATGCTCTTCACATGGCCGGTCTGATTTTTTAGATCATATTTCTGACTGTATTTTGTAAAGTATGTATAATACGCCATTCCTTCCCCTGCATAAACCCTGGAATCATGAATGTGGATGTCTTCATTATCCTCGCCGGCTTTCTGCATGGCGGATATGATACTTGCACAGTGGGCGGCAATACGGGTAAAACTGTTCAGGACATCGTTAAAAACGGTACCCTGTTCAAGACCGCAGGCTCCGCTTCCCAGACGCATTACATGATTATGTTTCAGTTCGTCGCACAGATTAGTGATCACCACTCCCAGAGGCGCCACTTTGCTGCCTTCATCCTGGTTTCCGTTCATGAACGCCTTCGCCGTGGTGTTCATGATCTCGCGCACAGCCTCCATCACCACATTAAGTTCATCCAGAGCCTCTGAAGTAAAGCTCATCTTGCTCTCCTGCAGTTCCTGGGACATATAGGCGATATTGGCCGCATGGTCTCCGATCCTCTCGAAGTCGCTGATGGTACTCAGATAGAGAGACATCTGTCTGGACTGCGCTGTGGCCAGTTCTCTTTTGGTCAGCTTCATCAGATAAGCGCCGAGCTTTGTCTCGTACTTATCGATCAGATCTTCCTTTCGCTGCACCTTTTCAAAACGTTCCTGCTGGTAGTCGTTCAGAAGATTCATCGCGCGGTTTACATTTTTGCGCACTTTTTTTGCCATTCCGGATATGACCCTCTGACACTGTCCCATGGCAAGGGCCGGATAGTCGATCAGACGATCTTCCAGAAGTTCCAGATCCGCCTCTTCCTCCAGATCTTCCTGGGTGTCTTTCACCAGCATGCAGACCAGTTTTTCCAGCTTCGGGATAAACGGGAAAAGCACGCATACCGTAGCCACACGGAAAACAGTATTTATGAAAGCCACTGATACCGGCGTCATGATCTGATCCATAAAGCCGAAATGCAGGACTGCGTTAGCCGCATAGAAAGCGGTTCCCCAGAAGATCATACCGAACAGATCGTTCACAAGATAGATAAGCGCCGTCCGCTTTCCGTTTTTGTTCGCACCGATGGAAGAGATCAGAACCGGACATGCCGCGCCTACACCGATGCCCAGCACAATGGGGAACGCGCTGGCAAAAGTCAGGATCCCTGTCACAGACAGCGCCTGCAGTACTCCAACCGCCGCCGACGCGCTCTGAAGGACCGCTGTGAAAGCGATTCCCACGAGAATTCCCATCAGAGGATTGGAAAACATGGTAAGCAGGCTGATAAACGTCGCGTTTTCTCTCAAAGGCTCCACAGCGCCGCTCATGGTCTGCATTCCCATCATCAGGATCGCGAAGCCCAGCATGATATTGCCGATATTTCTGTATACCGAACGTTTGCTGAACATCCTGAGCACGATACCCACCACCGCCACGATGGCCGAGATCGTCGCTGTGGAAAGGACGGTCGCCCAGCCTCCTGTTCCTTCAATATAGGAGAGACACAGGATCCATCCTGTAATACTTGTACCGATGTTGGCTCCCATGATGATACTGATCGCCTGCCGGAGTTTCATCATCATGGAATTGACGAAACCGATAACCATCACCGTTGTTGCGGAGGATGACTGGATCACACAGGTCACTCCCGCTCCCAGCGCGACTCCTTTCAAAGGGGTGTTGGTCATCTTATATAAAAATTTCTCCAGCTTGTTGCCGGCTACCATTTTTAATCCGTCGCCCATCAGCAGCATGCCGTAAAGAAACATGGCTACGCCGCTTAACAGAGACAGGACCATTGAAAATATTTCCATAATCTTTTTCTTCCGTTCCCTATTCCCCTGCACGGGATTTATACCAAAAGAAACCTTTTCCGGAAATATTGTAGCACAATCATGCCTCAAGGTGAAGAATTACTTTTCATAAAATCTGTCAATAGTTTTTTATCCTGACCATAGCTTCAGTACGTCTTCTACTTTACCTGTGTGAGCACGCCTGCGTCCATCTCGCAGATCGTGTCGCATAAGGATTCCATCTCCTGCATATTGTGGGCCGCCACAAGGACGGTCCGTCCTCTGCCCCGCAGTTCCTCAAGCAGGTCGCATACCTCCCGGGCGCCTCTCTTATCCAACCCGTTAAAGGGTTCGTCCAGCACCAGAAGTTTCGGATCTTCCATAATGGCCTGGGCGATCCCCAGACGCTCCCGCATTCCTAGGGAATACTGTCCCACCTTCTTTTTGGAAAAGGGATCCAGGCCCACCCGGGCAATGCTTTCCCTTATCTGCTCATCGGATACCAGCCTCTTAATCGCCGCCAGTCTCTTCAGATTGGCAAATCCAGTCAAATGGGGAAGAAATCCCGGACTTTCAATGATCATTCCCACAGACGGGGGAAAATCCGTATCCTTCCCGATCTGTCTCGCCTGCACGATCACCCTTCCTTTGTCCGGGATCATAAATCCGCAGATGCATTTAAACATCACGGTTTTTCCCGAGCCGTTAAATCCCATGATCCCATGGATCTTTCCCGCCTCAAAGGAATGGGTGATCCCTTTGAGCACCCGCTCCTTCTGAAAAGATTTTGTTACTTTGATCAGTCTTACCGCAGCCTTCATTTCTCTCACTCCTCCACCTGTGCAAAAATAAAATTGTACTTTTTCATCCTAGATACGGACAGCTTAAGGAACAGACCGGTGCAGACCAGAAAAAAGCCTGCGCTCACCCCGATCCCCGGCAGGTAGTCATAGCCGAAGTTATGCATGGGAAAAGTGGCATGGTTTAAAGGCGACAGCCATCCGCACAGCACATTGGCACGGTAGAGCACCCCGGAAGGGATATGGAAGATCTGCCTGATCAGCTCCGGATCCAGCAGATACCCGTACAGATTGACCAGCAGCGCGCCCAACACTCCCGCGGCATTTCCCCAGGTAAGATTTAAAAACAGCATCAGAGAGGCAAGAAAAAGGGAATACAAAAGCATCAGCAGAAATACCTGTGCCATACACCCGTAAGGCGTGGAGATTTCCATAGTCTTCAGGGAAACCGGCACACCCAAAAGCCCTTCCCCGCTGTATGCAAAGGCCGCCGATGTCTCGCTCCAGACATTTCCGCCATATGCAAAGGGCATAGCGATCAGCGCCTCCGCGATCAGCAGGAACAGATCATAGACCGCCACAGCGAGAGCCACATACAGCACCTGTCCCGCAAGCCAGATCCCGCGCTCCATGCGCACAAGCCGGTAGGGGGCCGTCTGGTCAAAAAAGGGCATATCCGCGAAAAGGATCAGCAAAAGCAATGTGGACAGCAGCACCGACTGCCCGTTTCCAAAGGTCCAGATAAAGGGTTCAAACATCTGAACGGGGGTTTCATAAGTCTGCGCCCTGGAGAGCATCTGCTCCGACAGCATCAGGCAAAGCACCAGCCCAAGAGCAAAGGTCAGCCAGATCCTCACATTCCTGTGCCAGCCGGAAAAGTTCTCTCCGGCGATCAGAAAACTCTTTCGGATCCTCCTGTCAGCCTCCTTTCCATCACCTTCCCCAGCAAAAGGGCAGCGGCGGCCCCCAGCACCAGAAGGATCCCCGCACAGACTCCCGCTCCGTAACGGGAAGGATAAGCCCACTGCCGGGGACTTAATAAAAACAGATTGCTATAGTACCTCTCCTGAAACACTGTCAAAACATAATACAGGATAAAAGGCAGCGCGTATCCCAGGTAAGAGTTCCGGGTGATGACCGCCGCCGCGCTCCCGGCCAGAGCCCAGAACGCCCCGTTGAGAAAGCCGCACGCCATACCCGGAAACAGGCTTTTTACGCTCTGCATTGCCATGGGAGCGCTCAGATCCGGGATATCTGCGCACCAGGGGATCAGAATGGCTATGAGGATCACCATGGCAGCGATCACCATGGCGCCTCCCGACAGAGCCGCTCCATAGATCTTCCCTGCCAGGTATCTCTTCTTTCCGGCTCTTGCGGTCAGAAAAAGCACATACCGGCTTTTCAGTTCCTCCTGGGCTTTTCCCGCTGCCGCCAGAGGAACTGTAAGCGGCAGGAAAAGAAGCGCAGTGTCTGAAGAAATGCTGTACAGAAACACCACGATCCATGGAGTCCCTTCCAAAGAACCGCCGGATTCCACCAGCCAGGCACGGTAGGGAAACGCTTTTGCCAGAAAGATCATGACCAGCAGGATCGTCCCGGTCAGAAAACGTAACTGAAAAACAGACGCCCGGATTTCTGTCCTGATCTCAAAATTTCTCTTTTTCACCTGGCATCCCCCTTTATCCGGCTTTTACAACTCCGCCGTCCATAGCATTGAATGTTAAAGAACGCCGGTAAGCAGCCTTCTCTTCCTTCTCGCTGTCCATCCCCGGTTCCTCTTGATAGTTTCTAAGTTCCAGGAACCACGCCGGGACTGCCCACACATGATCCGGATTTTCATAGGCCGGAATATAAGTATATCCAAAAGACATCTCTTCCAGTTCATAGTAAAACACAGCCGTACTGTCCACGGGCTGACTGTCCGGGAAGCAGTAAGAAATATACTGCCGTATCCGTTCCTGGATTTTTTCAAAGTCCTGGATTTTGACATTTTCTGCTACAACAGAGACTTCTTTTGCCATCCCTGTCCAGGAAAACATTTTTATTCCGCTTCTTGTCACCGCAACGGAGACCGTCTCCACAGATATGGCCGGGGCGTATGCTTCCGACTCCCCTTCCCCGGTTCCCCAGGTACCGCCGCCGTACTGTATATCCACCGGCAGATCGCCTACCTCATTTAAAAAAGTATAGACATATCCCGGCTCAGCCTGTGACAGATCTGCATTCCAGAGACTGTCAGAATAAG
>CALWGI010000142.1 GCA_944380045.1 uncultured Blautia sp. | reverse complement strand
CTTGATCCGGATCTGGACCTGCCCCAGCACGGCGGGCTGAGAAAGATGTTGCAAATTTTTTTGAAACGTAGTATCCTAGTACAGTAATAATTTTTTTTATTTTACCTTGTAAGGAGGCTATTATGGCTACAAAAACAACGACAAAGAAAGCAGAACCTAAGACAACACCTGCAAGTACGGCTATCGAAAAAGAGGCTCCTGCAAAGACCGCTGCTGCAACAGCAAAGACAGCAACCGAGAAAACAGCTGAGAAGGCAACCGCTAAAACAGCTGCTAAAGCACCTGCAAAGAAAACTGCCGCTGCCAAAAAGACTGCTGAGAAGACCACTGTAAAGAAGACAGCTGCCGCTAAGAAACCGGCCGCAAGAAAGACGGCTAAGAAAGCCGCTGAAGTAAACACAGAGGTTTACGTACAGTTCTGGGGCAAAGAGGTATATGCGAAAGACGTAGTAGAAAGCATCAGAAAGATCTGGACAGAAGAGATGGGCAAGAAGGAAGAAGAGCTTACTGACCTTAAAGTATATATCAAACCAGAAGACAACGGAGCGCATTATGTCATCAACGGTGACATTACCGGTTTCCTCGGATTATGATCCGCATACAGGACGCTTTGAATTATCCGGAAAGAAAAAGGCTCAGACGGCGTGGATAGAGATTACCTGCGCTGTCTGAGCCTTTTGCGCGATACGCCCGGCGAAAGATCCGTCAGAGGGATCTTACCGGAACCGTGAGACTGTCCTTATTACATCTGGCTTCCCTGGGAACCGGAAGACATCTGTCTTTCCTGGGCTTCGATCATTTTCTTGACCATATATCCGCCTACGGAGCCGTTCTGTCTGGATGTGAGGTCTCCGTTGTAGCCGTCGCTGAGAGGAACGCCCAGTTCGTTCGCCACTTCATATTTAAAGCGGTTCAGTGCGCTTTTTGCTTCAGGAACGGCTGCTTTGTTAGAAGAATTTTTGTTTGACATATTTTATTTCCTCCTTAGTCGTTTGCTGTTTTTGTGTTACACTGCTAGTATGTGATAAAACGAAAATAATACACTGGCAGTTTTTTCTTTAATCTCCAGCAACTTGAAATTATGAACTTTCTATAAACTTTGTATATTTTGCAAGATTTAATTGCACTTTTTTTGGTGAGTTGTTATAATAACATGGAGTATATAATGTAAACAGGGTTTTGGTGAGAACGGAGAGTGAAGAATGAATTTAGGAATTATCGCGCATAACAGTAAGAAAGTTCTGATAGAAGATTTCTGTATCGCATATAAGAATATTCTTGCCAGGCATGAAGTATATGCGACGGGAACCACCGGAAGAAGAATCGAGGAAGTGACGAATCTCCATGTTCATAAATTTCTGGCCGGGAGTATCGGCGGCGATAAACAGTTCATGGAAATGATCGAGCGTGAGGATCTGGATATGGTGATCCTTTTTTACAATCCTGCCATGATCGATCCCAAGGAGCCGGATATCTCTGCTATTGTCATGCGCTGCGACCAGTATAATATACCTGTGGCGACCAACATTGCCACCGCCGAACTTCTGATCCTGGGACTTGCCCGGGGCGATCTTGACTGGAGACTGAATCTGAAATGAGAGTAATAGCAGGTAAGGCCCGGAGGCTTCCTCTGAAGACCCTTCCGGGAGCAGATACAAGGCCCACTACGGACCGTATAAAAGAAACGCTTTTTAACATCCTGCAGCCTGAGCTTTCTGACTGCCGTTTTCTGGATCTGTTCAGCGGAAGCGGGGCGATCGGGATCGAAGCTCTAAGCCGCGGCGCGTCCCACGCGGTCTTTGTGGAGAAGAACCCCAGAGCCTGCGCGTGCATCAGGGACAATCTCGCGTTCACGAAGCTGGCTTCGGACGGACAGGTTATGAATATGGACGCGCTTCAGGCGCTGCGCTCCATGGAAGGGCGGGAGGCTTTTGACTGTATCTTTATGGATCCGCCCTACGGTATGGATCTGGAGCGGACGGTCCTTGAATATCTCGCGGGGAGCAGCCTGGCGGACGAGGATACGCTGATCATAGTGGAGGCTGATCTCCACACTGATTTTTCCTATGTGGATTCTCTCGGCTATGAACTGACCCGGTCCAAAGAATACAAGACGAACAAGCATGTCTTTTTGTATAAAAGAAAGTGAGAATACACATGGTAACAGCAGTATATCCCGGAAGTTTTGATCCGGCCACATACGGACACCTGGACATCATCAAAAGGGCAAGTCTGTCTTTTGACAGAGTTGTTGTAGGAGTTTTGCATAATTCTTCAAAAAGTCCGTTGTTTTCTGTGGAGGAACGTGTTAATATATTAGAAAAGGCGACAAAAAACATCCCGAATGTCTTGATCAGGCCTTTTGACGGACTTTCCGTGAATTTTGCCAGAGAACATGACGCACAGGTGATCGTGCGGGGACTCAGGGCGGTCACGGATTTTGAGTATGAACTCCAGATGGCGCAGACCAACCGTGTCCTGGCGCCGGACGTTGATACTGTGTTTTTGACCACGAGCCTGGAATACGCATACGTAAGTTCCACGATCATGAAGGAGGTTGCCCGCTACGACGGGGATTTGTCGAAATTTGCACCGCCTGAGATTATCCAGGCCCTGCAGGATAAACTGCAGGAAGAAAAGAGTAAATAAGGAGAGTGTATAATGAGCAGCAGAATTGAACAGATTATTGATGATATTGATGAGTTTATCGAGAGCTGTAAGTATCAGCCTCTGTCTACAACGAAGATCGTTGTAAACAAAGAAGAGATCGAAGAGCTTTTAAGAGAGCTTCGTCTGAAAACTCCGGACGAGATCAAACGCTATCAGAAGATCATCAGCAATAAGGACGCCATTCTTGAGGATGCACAGTCCAGAGCAGACGCGATCATTGCCGACGCTCAGGCCAAGGCTCAGGAGCTGGTGACTCAGCATGAGATCATGCAGAAGGCTTACGCCCAGGCAAACGACACGATCAATGCGGCAAACAAGCAGGCTCAGGAAATCCTTGATTCTGCTACCCAGGACGCCAACAGCATCCGTCTCAGCGCGATCACCTACACTGACGACATGATGGCTAACATCGGATCTGTACTGAGCAATACTCTGGAAGACGCCGGCGGCAAATACAAGGGATTCATCGACGCCCTTCAGAGCTGCCTCGATGTTGTTAACCAGAATCGTCAGGAGCTTGCTCCCCAGACCGCACAGGCAGCCGCTATCAGCGGATCCTACCATGAGGATGAGGACGATCACGACGACGATGAGTTAGACGATCTTGAAGAAAATTAATATAAGCAGCGCGGTAAATACTGCGTTGAGACATTTGGCGGCCAGATAGGGAAGGATGGACAGTCCTTCCGGAAGGACGCTTTTTGTCTGTGCCAGTATACAGAATCCGCCAAAAGAGGTAAGCACCGCCGCGGTAAGATATCTGATTTCATATGTCAGAGGCGATCCCGCCAGAAGATGGAGCCCTGTGGTGAGTTCCAGGCTTCCCAGGATGAGGTAATCCGCGGCTGTTACGGCTTTCCGGTAATGTCCTGCACAGGCTGAAAGAACAGAGAAAAGAAGAATGTACCCGCCCAGGCGGGTGATCGTTTCAAAACTATTCATTATGGAGGTATCCAGCGCTGTTCCGGGAGAGCAGACAGCGGAAACCTCCTTTTTTATTTCAGAAAGCGTTTTTTCTTCTGTGGTCCGGTTTCTGTAGACGATAAACCGGAAAAACAGCATGGTAAGTAACGCGGAGAGAAGAAAGATCATGGTAAGCGTTGTTTTATCCGCCCTGTCCTTCAGACAGATATGGATAAGATATGTATGGATAAACACCGGGCTTGCGTGATTTGTGAAGGTAAGGAGATATTCGGCTTCTCTTTTGCAGATCTTTCCGCCGCGATACATGTCCGAGGTGATCTTCGCTCCCATGGGATAGCCGCAGAGAAGGCCCAGTATAAAGGCGTACGCTCCTGAAGGGGAAACGCCCAGAAGCTTTTTCCAGAGACGTCCCGCAGGCCCGGCAATCTTATCCGCGGCTTCTGTGCGGATCAGGATATTCGTGAGTATCATGAAGGGCAGCAGTGTGGGAAGAAGGGTGTTCAGCCAGAGATCCAGGCCGTCTCTTGACGCGGCGAGCGCTTCACGGGGATATTTCAGAAGGAACCCCAGCAGCAGTAAAGTCACTGCTGAGAACAAAAATCGTTTCATATACAGTTTCCGTTTTTTTTCATCTTATGGCGGAACTGAATCAAATATGAAAGTAAATGGAGGAAATCGATTATGAGAGTATTGGAAAACTGCGAACCGAAAAAAGTATTTTATTATTTCGAGGAGATCTGCGGGATCCCTCACGGTTCAGGAAACACGAAACAGATCAGCGATTATCTTGTAAACTTCGCGAAAGAACACAATCTTGAATACGTGCAGGATGAGCTGAATAACGTAGTGATCTATAAACCCGCTACCCCGGGCTACGAGAATGCTCCTACCGTGATCATTCAGGGCCATATGGATATGGTATGCGAGAAGAGACCTGATGTGGACCACGATTTCACCAAAGACGGTCTGAATATTTCTGTAAAAGACGGATTCATTACCGCAAACGGCACCACTCTCGGCGGCGATGACGGAATCGCCGTAGCCTACGGCCTTGCCCTTCTTGACAGCGACGATATCGCCCATCCCGCGCTGGAGGTCCTGATCACCGTAGATGAGGAGATCGGACTTCTCGGAGCCGTAGGACTGGACTGCAGCGTTCTGAAAGGAAAGAGACTGATCAATCTCGACTCCGAGGCAGAGGGAAGTCTCTGGATCAGCTGCGCCGGCGGACTTTCCGCGATAAGCAGAATCCCCGTACAGAGAGTACAGGCTTCCGGCGAGAAGATCCAGGTGAAGATCTGCGGCCTTATGGGCGGTCATTCCGGATCCGAGATCGACAAGAAACGCGCCAACGCCAACGTCCTTATGGGAAGATTCCTCTACGGTCTTCAGAGAGAAGCGGAATATGAGATCATCTCCATGGAGGGCGGACAGAAAGACAACGCCATCACAAGAGAGGCAGTGACAGAGATCCTTGCCGACAGGAAAGATATTTCCGCGATCCGTGCCTATGCTGAGAAAGTTCAGGGCGAACTGAGAGAAGAGTACACTGGCACAGACGCCGGCATCACCATTGAGATCA
>CALWGI010000141.1 GCA_944380045.1 uncultured Blautia sp. | reverse complement strand
CAGGATTGTGATGAACACAGAGTAAGGTGCGCGTTTCTGCCGGAAGCGGAATATGACTGGGAAGGGGACGCGGCGCCCGCGCTTTCCTACAGAGACCTTATCCTGTACAAGGTCCACGTAAGAGGATATACGAAACAATGTAAATGCGCGCCCAGGGAAAAAGGCACTTTTACAGGCCTTAAGAAGATGATCCCCTACTGGAAGGAACTGGGGATCACCGGGGTGGAGCTGATGCCCGCTTATGAATTTCAGGAACTCCCTCCCGCAAAAGAAAACCAGGGTCTGATCACGGAGAAAAAATCAGACGGCATGATCAATTACTGGGGATACGGACCGGGCAATTATTTTGCCCCCAAGCGTTCATACTGCGCTACTTCCCATCCGGAAAACGAGTTCCGCGACCTTGTGAAGGCCCTTCACAGAGAGGGAATGGAATGTATTATGGAGTTCTATTTTCCCGCCGGGACGAATCCGCTCCTGGCGCTGAAAGCCGCCTGTTTCTGGAAATGCTATTATCATGTGGACGGATTCCATTTCACAGGGGAAGGAACGCCGAAAGAACTTCTGGCGGAGGACCATCTCCTCTACGGAACCAAGAAGATGTTCCTCTATCTTCCGGAAAGGATGGCGGACGACGGGATGACCGCGGAATATCAGCCCGGTTTCCTTCAGGATATGCGCCGTTTCCTTAAGAGCGACGAGGGGATGATCCCCGCGGCGGAATATCATATACGCCACGGCGAAAAGTGCGTCAACTATATGGCGTGCCAGGACGGATTCACGCTTTATGACGCGGTGTCCTATAATTACCGTCACAACGAGAAGAACGGGGAAGACAACAGGGACGGAAGCGAGTATAACTATTCCTGGAACTGCGGCGTCGAGGGACCCAGCAGGAAACTTGCCGTGCGCAGGCTGAGGGAACAGCAGATGCGGAACGCTTTTCTGATGCTCCTTCTTTCCCAGGGTACGCCGATGATCTACGGCGGAGACGAATTTGCCAATTCCCAGAACGGGAACAATAACGCCTACTGCCAGGATAATCCGGAAGGCTGGATTGACTGGAAAGCGTACAGGAAGAACGAAAAGCTTCAGAAGTTCGTCCGGGAGGTGATCGCGTTCCGGAAGGCCCATCCCGTTTTTCATATGGAGAGGGAACCGGAGGGCGCGGATTATCTGGCGAAAGGATTTCCGGATATTTCCTTCCACGGAGAACGGGCCTGGTATCTCAACGAGGAGAATACCTGCCGCCTTCTGGGAGTGATGTACTGCGGCGCATATGGAGAGAAGCCGGACGGTACCGCGGACGATTTCCTCTATGTGGCGTATAATTTCCACTGGGAGAACAGGACGGCCGCCCTGCCGAATCTGCCAGAGGGAATGGCGTGGAGGAAACTCGCCGATACCTCTGAGGCCGAAGAGGATACCTGGTTCTTTGAGAGAGAAGAAGAGTATCAGAAAGGAATCGAACTCAGTCCCCGCTCCATCGTCATCATGGCGGGAAGAAAAAAGGAGGAATAAAAGGTGCATCCCTGGCTGCATTTTAAAACGATCACAGCGCACAAACTGCTGGTGATGAAATACTGCTTCCGCATCGGACTGTACAGGCAGGGCCTGCTGCACGACATGTCCAAATATTCGCCGGCGGAATTCCTGGTGGGATGCCGGTATTATCAGGGAACGCGAAGCCCCAACAACGCCGAGAGAGAAGCGGTGGGAGTCTCCACTTCCTGGCTTCACCACAAGGGAAGGAACAAGCATCATTTTGAACACTGGGTGGATTATTCCCTTGACGGAGAGCATGTGATCATGGGGGCGCAGATGCCCCGGAAATATGTGGCGGAGATGGTGATGGACCGGATCAGCGCATCCAGGATATATCTGGGGGACGCGTATACGGACAGCCAGCCTCTGGAATATTATCTGAAAAGCAGGGAGAAACTGTGGTTCATCCATCCACGGACCAAGAAAGAACTGGAGGGACTGCTGCGGATCCTGAACGATCACGGGGAAAGAAAACTTCTTCACTATATCAGATATGTATATCTGAAAAATCCACCAAAAGAACCCAGATATTAAAAAATAAATATATTTTCAGAAAAACGTCGGATAAAACCGGCGTTTTTTTATGGATGTTTTTAGTTGAATTTTCATTTTGTGCGCTTGTCACATGTACGCCCTACGGTATCAATACCCACCGGCTTTTGATCCGTGGAGAACGGACAGAAAACATTCCGGAGGAAGAGAGAAAGAGCATGGAAGAGGAAGCGGAGAAAGAAGACCGCTCCCTGGAAAACCTCCTTGCCGGAACAGCCATCGTACTGGTGATTGCCGGGACGGCGCTGTGGTCTCTCAGAAAACCGGCGAAAAGAAATAAAAAAGAAAGAGGGGATAAAGGATGAGATCTGCCAGACCAGTAAAGATATTGACAATGATAGTTCTTACGGCTGTCATGGCTTTCTTCCCTGTCCCGACAACTGCGGAAGCGGCGCAGCAGCCGGCTTCCATAACTGTTTATTATCAGGGAACCGCACAGAACGGCGAAGAAATTCTTCTTTCCGGCGCGGAATTTTCCCTGTATAAAGTAGGAACGGTCAGAAACGGAGAAGGAGTCCTCACGGAGCCCTTTGACAAAGCCGGCGTTTCGCTGAATGATCTCAGCGCGGCAGGTCAGAAGCAGGCTGCGCAGACTTTATACCAGTACGCGCTGGCAAAGGGGATCTCCGGTGAGAAAACCGTGATCCAGAGCAGCGGATACGGAGTGTTCGCGGATCTGGAAAGAGGGATCTATCTGATCGCCCAGGACGAAGATCTCGCCTACGGAGGCGGCGTATTCCGTTCCCTTCCGTTTCTGGTGAGCGTTCCGGAACTGGATGAGAACGGATTCGAAGTGTATGACGTTTCGGCGGAACCCAAAAACGAATGCAGCGCGTACAAAACTCCGGTTCCGTCAGTGACGGTTCTTCCCACAGTGACGCCTGCCGAAAAAGATCCGGGAGAAGGAAGCGGAGACAACGGCTACGGCGGCGCGTCCGGATCAGACGCTTCGGTGAAATCAGGCTCCTCCAGCAGTCCGGTAAGAACCGGGGATGACACGCCGGTGCTTTCCTTCGCCGGACTTCTGATATGCGGCGGCACGGCGGCGTATCTTGTGATCCGCAGGAAAAGGGCTCAGCAGTAAGAGATCCTGCTTTGTACTCGGAAAAATCAAATAACCGGGATAAAAGAATTCCCGTCAGACAGAACTGTCTGCAGATCATCCGTTTTCGCACACGGAGATTTCTGCAGGCAGTTTTTTTATCTGATCAAAACAGTGTAGATCTTGTTTCGACAAATATTTATCTGGTCACAGAGCATATATTTTGAAATAAACAGTATATAACACTTGACAACAGTGCTATACTGTTATATACTGTTTACAACAGGAGGGATGGATATGCATATCATCATCAATCATTCTTCCATGGATCCCATATATGAGCAGATCGTATCCCAGATCAAGGCGGAAGTCATCAGCGGCAGTCTTCCCGCGGGAGAAGCGCTTCCCTCGGTGAGGACTCTTGCCAGAGAACTGAAGATCAGCGCCCTGACGGTAAAGAAGGCGTACGATTATCTGGAGGAAGAGGGCCTTGTGGTCACAGTCCACGGCAAAGGCAGCTTCATCGCCCAGGCGAACCAGGGACTCCTGATGGAAGAGAGAAGAAAGGAACTGGAAAAAGATCTGGAACAGGCGGTGCGGAAGGCCCGCTGCGGCGGACTGACAGACGAGGAGATCCGTGAACTGTTTCAGCTTATCATGGAGGAGTAGAAGATGCTGGCGGAATTAAATCATGTAAAGAAAACATATAAAGATTTTCAGCTGGACTGTTCTCTGACTGTCCGGGAGGACTGCGTCACCGGACTGATCGGAGCCAACGGGGCGGGAAAGAGCACCACATTTAAGGCAATCCTGGGACTTATCTATCCGGAGAGCGGCGAGATCCGTATATTCGGTAAGGACAGATCCGGGATCACCACAGAGGATAAAGAGGACATCGGCACGGTGCTTGGCGGAAGCGGTTTCTCAGAGTATCTTACCGCGAAACAGATACAGAAGATTATGAAAGATTTTTATCCGAAGTTTCGCACTGAAGAATTTGAAAAGAACTGCGTCCGGTTTAAAATCCCCATGGACAAGAAGGTGAAGGATTTTTCAAGCGGCATGAAAGCAAAGCTGAGGGTGCTCCTGGCCGTAAGCCACGAAGCGAGGCTTCTGATCCTGGACGAACCTACGGCGGGACTGGATGTGACGGCCAGGGAGGACATTCTGGATCTTCTCCGGGAGTATGTGGAGACGCCGGGGAGAGGAATCCTGATCAGTTCCCATATATCCGCGGATCTGGAACAGTTCTGCGACGATATCTATATGATCCACCAGGGAAAGATCGTCCTTCACGAAGAAACGGACAGGATACTGGAGAATTACGGCGTGGTCAAGGTAAGTGCCGCCGATTATGAGAAGCTGGACAGAAGAGCCATTCTCCGGGTAAAGAAAGAGAGTTTCGGCTACAGCTGCCTGACCGACCATAGACAGTTTTATCTGGAAAATTATCCTGATCTGGCGGTGGAAAAGGGTTCCGTGGACGAAGTGATTTCCATGATGGTGAGAGGTGAAGAGTTATGAAAGGACTTCTGAGAAAAGATCTGGCCCTTGTGGCCGTAAACGCGAAGACTTATCTGGTTGTGCTGTTTTTCGTGACAATCTGGATGTTCACAACGGGAAAAGGCGGGGACATATCATATTTTGGCAGTATTTATATGATCGTTGTTTTCGGATTTGTGGGCCTTGGGACCATAACTTCCGATGTTCAGAACGGGGCCCTGGGTTTTCTGATGACGCTGCCTGTCAGGAGAAGCGATTATGTAAAAGAAAAATATCTCCTCTGTACGATGTATATTTTCTGCGGCTGGGCGTTTTCTGTCATACTCGCGGCAGCTATGTACAGAGGACGGATACTGGAGGGCGACGAGCCTTTTATAATGGTAAGCGTTTTATATGTAGTAGCTGCGCTTATAATTAATTTCCTGATGATCCCCATTAATTTCCGGTTTGGTCCGGAAACTGCCAGGATCGTACTCTTTGGAGTCTTTGCCGCGATCGTTCTGGGCGTGGTCGCGGGCATGTATTTGCTGGAAAAGCTCATACCAGATCATTCTTATTTTGATAAGATCGCGGAGACGATTAACGCAGTAACAGCCATACAGCTTCTGA
>CALWGI010000140.1 GCA_944380045.1 uncultured Blautia sp. | reverse complement strand
GTATCTGTCCGGCTCTTTCTCCCAGTATAAGGGCGGCCGTCTCGCGGGCCCGGTGAAGGGGACTGGTAAAGCAGATATCAAAAGGCACGTCCCGTAGAGCTTCGCCTGTTTTTTCCGCCAGGCTCCGGCCCTGCGGCGCGAGATGGATATCCGCGCAGCCCTGCACTTTTTTCAGCTCGTTCCAGACGGTTATCCCGTGTCTTACTATATAAATCTTCATCAGCTTCTCAGCTCGATTCCCAGAGAGGTAAGCCCGTTGAGGATCTTCTTCATCACCGCGGTGATATCCGCTTCCTCAAGAGTTCTGTCGTGATCGCGGAATACGATGGAGTAGGCCATGGATTTATATCCCTCTTTGATCTGGGATCCCTCGTAAACGTCGAAGAGCTGATAGGATTCCAGGATCTTTCCGCCTCTCTGCTCCAGCATCTTTTCGATATCGCCCGCAAGGACAGATTTCGGCACCACCATACTGAGGTCTCTTGTCACTGCCGGATATTTCGCGATTCCGGTGTACTTATGATCAAATCCGGCGTATTTCAGGATATCCAGGATATCGATCACCGCGATATATGTCTTTTCGCCGATTCCGTAAGTGTCAGCCACCAGGGGATGTACCTCTCCCAGATAACCCACTACGCTTCCCTCATAGATAATGTTGGCCTGTCTGCCGGGATGCAGCCAGGGTTTCCCGCTGTCGGGCGTGTAGTGAACTTTTTTCTTCATGCCCGCTTTTTCAAAGAATTCCTCGCAGACGCCCTTCATGTCGAAGAAGTCTCCGTCGCCGTACATTCCCAGCGTGAAATGCACTCTCTCCTCGGGAAGCTCCGTAAGCGGAAGGGACTTGGGAAGATATACCTTGCCGATCTCGTAGAGACGGACATTTTTGTTTCTTCTGTTATAGTTGGTCGCAAGAGAAGTCAGCATTCCGTTCAGCGTTGTGGTACGTATGATGCTGTAATCCTCTCCCAGCGGATTGCTGATGGTGATCACTTTTCTCAGGTCGCTGTCCGCCGGGATCCGGAGTTTGTCAAACACCCTGGGGCTTTCGAAGGAGTAGGTCATTCCCTCGGAAAATCCGCAGTATTCCGCGATATCTCTTGCCACCTGCTCAATTCTCAGTTTGAACGGAAGCTTGCCTGTGGTCGCCTCGCCGTTGGGAAGAGTGGTGGGGATTTTGTCATATCCGTAGAATCTTGCCACTTCCTCGGCAACGTCCGCGGTGCAGTGGATATCCTGACGGAAAGTGGGGGCTACGATCTCGTTTGTCTTCTCGTCGTAGGCCAGCTCTACCCGCGCCAGATATCCCAGCATCTCCTCTTTGGTAAGATCAGTTCCCAGGATGGCGTTGATACGCTCCGGCTCAAAGGGAACTCTTGAGGGCTCTCTTGTCTCGCTGCATACGTCAACCATGCCGCCAACCACTTCGCCGGCGCCAAGTTCTTCCATCAGCTGGCACGCGCGGTTGATGGCTGCTTCGGCGTTATTGGGATCCAGGCCTTTTTCAAATTTGCCGGAAGCGTCTGTACGGAGTCCGATCCTCTTGGAAGAAAGACGGATATTGGTTCCGTTGAAGCAGGCCGCCTCAAAAAGCACGGTCTTCACCTGGTCGGTGATCATGGAGTTTTCACCGCCCATGATACCGCCGATGCCTACCGCTTTTTTGCCGTCGCAGATCATCAGGACGTTTTCATCCATGGTCCTCTCCTGGCCGTCCAGGGTGACAAATTTCTCTCCGGCTTTTGCCCGGCGCACAATGATCTCTCGTCCCTCAATGGTATCCAGGTCGTAAGCGTGCATGGGCTGTCCGTACTCTTCCATCACATAGTTGGTGATATCAACAAGGTTGTTGATGGGACGGATGCCGTTTGCGGCAAGGCATCTCTGCATCCATTTGGGAGACGGGCCGATCTTGACATTTTTTACCACTCTCGCCGTATATCTGGGGCAGAGATCCGGATCTTTGACCGTAACCTTGATGTAGTCGGAAGCGTCCTCTCCGTTTCCTGTTGTCTTCACAACAGGCGGACAGAATTTCCTGCCGAAAGTGGCTGCCGCCTCTCTGGCGATTCCGATCACGCCGTAGCAGTCCACACGGTTGGATGTGATCTCATACTCAAAGACAACGTCGTCCAGGCCGAGCGCTTTGATGGCGCTCTGTCCGACTTCAGCGTCCTCCGGGAAAATATAAATACCGTATTCCGGAGCTTCCGGATACATTTCTCTGGTGCTTCCAAGCTCTTCGATGGAGCACATCATACCACAGGATTCCACGCCGCGGAGCTGTCCTTTCTTAATCAGGACTCCGCCGGGAGTTTTCTTGCCGTCGTGGTTTCCCGCCACACGGCCGCCGTCCAGAACGACCGGAACCTTGTCTCCCTCTTTTACATTGGGGGCTCCTGTTACGATCTGTACAGTCTCTGTTCCGATATCCACCTGGCAGACGATCAGTTTGTCCGCGTCGGGATGTTTCTCTATCTTCATGATCTGTCCGATGACAATTTTATCCAGATCCGCGTCCAGCTTTTCATACCCTTCCACCTTCGTTCCGGAAAGCGTCATGGCGTCTGTGTATTCCTGGGCTGTCACATCCAGATCCGGCACATACATTTTGATCCAGGACATTGATGTATTCATGTTAAATATCCACCTTTCTATTAGAACTGTTTCAGGAAACGAATGTCGTTTTCATACAGAAGTCTCATATCGTCGATCTCGTATTTCAGGAGAGCAATTCTCTCAAGACCCACGCCGAAAGCAAAGCCTGTATACTCGTCCGGGTCGATGCCGCACATTCTCAGCACGTTGGGATGAATGGAACCGCATCCCAGGATCTCGATCCAGCCGGAGCCTTTGCAGAAACGGCATCCTTTGCCTCCGCATTTGAAGCAGGATACATCCACCTCAGCGCTGGGCTCTGTGAACGGGAAATGATGGGGACGGAATTTCGTCTTTGTCTCAGGTCCGAAAAGCTCTTTGGCGAACTCTTCCAGGGTTCCCTTAAGATCCGCGAAGGTGATATGTTTGTCGATGACCATTCCCTCGATCTGATGGAAGGACGGGGAATGTGTGGCGTCCACCTCGTCGGAACGGAAGACTCTGCCCGGAGCGATCATACGGATAGGCAGTTTGCCTTTTTCCATAACACGGGCCTGTACCGGAGAAGTCTGGGAACGGAGCAGGATGGAATTATTGATGAAGAAAGTATCCTGTTCGTCTCTCGCGGGATGATCTTCCGGAATATTCAGCTTCGTGAAGTTGTAGTCCGCGTATTCCACTTCCGGACCTTCCACAACCTCATATCCCATACCGATAAAGATACGCTCCACCTCTTCCAGAGCGATGGTGTTGGGATGGCGGTGTCCGATCCTGGCTTTTTTCGCGGGGAGGGTCACGTCGATGACCTCCGCTTTCATTTTTTCCTCACGGACAGCCTCTTCCAGTTTCTTTCTGGTCTCTTCCAGAAGCTCTTCGATCTTCGCCCTTGTCTCATTGACAAGCTGTCCCACCTTGGGACGCTCCTCGGGAGCCACGTCCTTCATTCCTTTCAGGATCGCGGTAAGCTCGCCTTTCTTTCCCAGATAAGCCACTTTGACTTCGTTGAGTTTATCCGGTCCGTCTGCTTCCTGAATCCGTTTTCTGGCGGTCTCCGCCAGTTCCTGAAGCTTTTCCTTCATACTCATGGTTCATTTCTCCTTTTTGATATACGCTTAGAATTTTAATCGTCAACTTTGATACCTGCGAATTGCTCCGCACTTCGTGCTCTCGCAATTTTAAAAAAAACCGTCCCTCATAGAGGGACGGAATATCCGCGGTACCACCCAGTTTCCCATGTAAAGATATACACGGGCGCTCTGTCTCTGCTTAACGCGCAGCCACGTCATCTCCTACTTGGAACCGGGATTCCGGTCACGGTTCAGAGATGAAGCTCCGGCGGGAAACTGAGGAACTGTCTGAACTTAAAGAAGCTTGCAGCCGGTGACTTCTTCTCTCTGTAAGAAAACAGAACCCTGAAACGCCTTCTCAGCTTTTCATCTTTATCTAATATGCCACAGGAGCAAAAATCTGTCAAGTTTTTTTCTCCTGCTTTCTTTTTCTGGCGACCAGCTGCCAGAAGCTGGTCTGCGCCTGACGGAACTGATCCTCGAAATAGGCGTTTACCTCCGCGCCGTACAGCAGAAGGTTCATACAGCAGTACAGCCACAGCATTACCATGATCAACGTGGAAAGACTTCCGTACATGGAGCCGACGTTCGGGAAGAACGCAAAATAAAGTGAAAAGAAATAGGAAAACAGCGACCAGGCCACAGCTGTGAGGAACGCGCCCGGCACCTGGCTTTTCAGGGAGGCTTTCCGGTTGGGAAGGTATCTGTAAAGCACAAGGAATACCAGAAACAGCATGACAAACACAAGGAACGTCTTCGCGTCCAGGACCTTACCGATCACCCGCCCGATGATGGGTACATACTCCATGGCAACATCATGGATCCTGTTTCCCATTACCAGAAGCAGAAGGCTGATGATCAGCGCTATGACAAACAGAAACATGTACAGCATGGAATAAATCCTGTTTACCAGCCAGTTTCGCGTTTCTTTTACATGATATATGGTATTCAGCCCGTTGATCAGCGCCTGCATGCCTTTTCCCGAAGACCACAGCGCAACCAGAGCGGATACTGAAAGCACGGCGGCGTTCTTGGAGAAAACCTCCGCCACAATGCCAAGGACAAATCCCTGCAGATTCTCCGGCACAATGCTCATGATCACCTGTCTGACCATTCCGTAGGTCAGCGGCGTATACTGAACGATAGCCGCCAGAAACAGTACAAACGGGATAAAGGACATCATCAGGAAGTAAGCCGTCTGGGCGGCGTAGGCCGCCACATGATCTCCCGTGATCCTGTCCACAAACCCCAGGATCAGATGAAGGGCCCCTCTTTCTTTTTTTCTTTCCATAGTTCTTCTCCTGTTCCGCTACGCGTCAGTGAACAGGGGATAAATAACCCCTAAACCAATGTCAGCAAACAATGGTCCCTTTATACATCAATGCTATCATACCATGAAACATGTACAGTGGCAAGCGTCAGGAAATCTCGTCTATCTCGACATCTTTAAAGAAATAGTCCAGGATTTCCTCTGAGTCATACCCCTGTTTCGCCATCTCGCTGGCGCCGTTCTGGCTCATTCCCACGCCATGCCCGTATCCTCCTCCTGTGATCACCACAGAAACTCCCGGATCAGCTTCCATGGTAAAAT
>CALWGI010000139.1 GCA_944380045.1 uncultured Blautia sp. | reverse complement strand
GAGAACGGCAACACGCCCAAAATCCTGGAGGCGCTGAAAAAGCATAACGCCCCGGCAGTATTTTTCGCGGTTGGCAATTTCATCCAGGATAACCCTGAACTGGTGAAACAGATCGTATCGGAAGGCCACATCATCGGCAATCATACCATGACGCATCCCGACATGTCTTCTATCTCCTCCCGGGAAGCATTTGTCAGCGAGCTGGAAGGCGTGGAAGATCTGTACGAAGAGCTGACCGGCAAGCCTATGGCGAAATTCTACCGTCCTCCCCGGGGCGTCTACAGTACCGAAAATCTGGCCATGGCCAGAGACCTGGGATACTACACCTTCTTCTGGAGCCTGGCCTATGTGGACTGGATCCAGGATCAGCAGCCCTCCAGAGAAGAGGCTTTTGACAAACTCCTCACAAGAGTACATCCCGGAGCCATTGTTCTTCTGCATAACACCTCCGCCACAAACGGAGAAATACTGGATGAACTTCTCACGAAATGGGAGGAAATGGGATATCGATTTGCCTCATTAAAGGAACTGACCGGAGCGTAAACCCCGGTCAGTCTCATTTCGTATGAAGGTCCTCTCTGATCTGGCTGCTGGAAATCTCGGGAGTACGGGGAAGATAGACCACCTCGCAGCCTTCGTCTTTCAGGAAATCGAATTTCCCTTTCCAGTCATCGCCTATCACGAAAGTATCTACATGATATTCTTTTACATCTGTGCGCTTCTGCTCCCAGCTCTCCTCCGGGATCACCAGATCCACATAACGGATCGCCTCCAGGAGCTGCTTGCGCTTTTCGTAGGAGAAATAGCATTTCTTATGCTTCTCCTCCCAGTTGAATTCATCTGTGGACAACGCAACGATCAGATAGTCCCCCAGCTGCTTCGCCCGTCTCAGAAGATTGATATGCCCGTAATGAAGCAGATCAAAGGTGCCGTATGTGATCACACGTTTCATTTATCAGTTACCTCTTTTACTGTTATGATTCTGTCCGTCACTGGTTCAGCGTCCGGATAACGTAATCGTAGATCCTGAGATAGGTTTCATTGGAATAATGAACTCCGTCGTAGAGTCCCTGATTATACCTGTCGCTGATCCAGCCATGTTTCTGAAGCTTCGTACATGTATCAATATAGGTGAAATATTTATTCTTTCCGAGACAGAGACCGGAACGGATCGCTTTGTTAAACGTCTCCACCTGATTCTCCGTCCTGCTGACCCAGCCGATATATCTCTTGATCATCATGCTGTTTACAGGATTCACAGAAAGATAATACATATCACAGTTGTATGCCTTCAGCTTCTGGGCAACACGGCGCATGTATGTTACATACTGGCTGTAGTATCTGAGATCGTTGGTTCCCAGATTAATAACTACCGCCTTCTTCATTCTCTTCGGCTGCTTCGCGATATTTCTGAGAAGAGTTCCGTAACCCGACTGCCTGAACCAGGTAAGGCCCTGGCCTGATTTATAGACAAACTTGACGTTCGAGGGCACCGAACTTCCGAGAGCCTGACGCATTCCCATGGTTCTGGAATCTCCAACAAAATATACGAGGTCATGCTTCTCCGGCTGATGCAGCACGGAAGGCGCTCTGTCCCTGCTCTTCGGGAACACTACCATGTAGTATCTGCCGTTTTTGGTGGGGATCCTGTCGCCCGCATAATATTCCGGCTGGGACGTCTTGCCCTTCGTTCTGGACCATCCAAGGAACATATCTCCGTTCCCGATATCTATGTTAGGGAAGACTGCCTTGGTATTCCCCGATGTATTCACAGATCTGTATACCTGACCGTTGGTCCTGTAAAGTGTTACATAAGAAGAATATTTCTTGACAACAGGATAGAATTTCATATTTCCGGTCACCTTAACTTTCGTGCCGGCCTTCCTGTATGTCTTCGCATTCAGAGAGGTCTTCCATCCTACGATCTCCGTAGCCCCGGTGGTCGTCGTCTTGGGAAGGGTAACATACTGTCCCTTCAAAGCCTTCTGTCTGCGGCTTACATATTCTTTCTTACCGTTTGCCGTAAAATAACAGACATTGCATATTTTATATCTGTAAAGAAGGAACTTTACATCTCTGCCGATCCTTACGTTGGCTCCCGGGTTATATTTGCGGATTTTGTTGCCGCCTTTGATCACCCAGTAACAGCGATACCCATTCTGTGAGTATTCCGGAAGCTGGATATATTCTCCGTAATCAACTGTCCGCGCCCAGTTCCTGTATGTGTTCGTAGAAACAATTCCCTTGGCGTTCGCAAAGATGACACGGCATTTCTGCGTATTCTCCGGTTCAGCGGAAACCTTCCTGCTGCTTCCGAAAATAAACAGCGCTGACAACATCGTCAAACAAACAATCCATTTCCATCTGCCTGCTATCTGTTTCATAAAAAGATCTGACTCCTTATTTAATATTCTCAGGTGAAAATAATCTTTTTCCCCTCATACAGTTTTACTATAACAGTTTTTCTGATACAGTGCAATACAAATTTCATCTGAATTTCACATTTTTGTCATATTTTTGTCCAAAAGCCGGAGCCCCATCTGGGAAAACTCCGGCTTCTCTTCTGTATCTTTATTACCGAACCACCTTGCGTCCGATAGAATCGTAGGTGATCCCGGTCCCCTTGAACTGTTCCAGTTCATAACAGTTCCTTCCGTCAAGGACGATGGGCTTCTTCATCAGACGGCGGTACTCCTTAACATCCATCCGGCAGATATCCTTCCACTCTGTGAAGATGAAGCAGATGTCCGCATCCTGAAGCGCCTCCTCGATGGTATCGCAGTATGTGATCTCATCGGGATAGTATTTCCTGTAATTTTTGACTCCGATAGGATCCCACGCGAAAATCTGCGCGCCCTCGTCCAGGATGATCGGTATGTTCACCAGGGACGGGGCCTCCCTGAGGTCGTCCGTATCCGGCTTAAACGTGAGACCGAGGACAGCCACCTTCAGGCCTTCCAGAGATTCATAGTATCTCCTGCTCTTCTTGATCAGACGGAGCTTCTGGCTGTCGTTGACTTCTATGGCGGCTTTCACTGTTTTCATTTCCTTCTCATAATAATTGGAAACCCAGTGAAGGGCCTTCGTATCCTTGGGGAAACATGATCCGCCGTAACCGATGCCTGCTTTCAGGAATTTATTGCCTATACGGGTATCGTACCCCATACCTTCCGCCACATCCTCGATGTTCGCGCCGAGCATCTCGCAGAGATTCGCGATCTCATTGATATAGGAAATCTTCAGAGCGAGGAAATCGTTGGACGCGTATTTGATCATTTCCGCGCTTCTTCTGTCTGTGATCACAAAAGGCTGATGGAAATTCTCATAAACTTTCATCATGATCTCACGGGCGCGGTCGGACTGCACGCCGATAACGATCCTTGCCGCGTGAAGCGTATCTTTTACGGCAGTTCCCTGGGAAAGGAATTCCGGATTGGAGGCGACCTCCACCCAGACGTCCGCCTTAAGATTGTCTCTCAGGCGTTTTTCCAGTTTGTCGTTCGTGCCGATGGGAACTGTGGATTTGATCACAACCACACAATCCCTCTTAACGCTCTTTGCTATCTGGTCCACGACCTGATTTACATAGGAAAGATTGGCGGATCCGTCTTTCTTCTCCGGGGTTCCCACTCCCACGAAGATCACTTCCGCGTCCTCATAGGCGGAGCTGTAATCCGTGGTAAAAGTGAGTCTTTCCATATTTTCACGCATCAGTTCTTCCAGTCCCGGCTCATAGATCGGGGAAATCCCCTGACGCATTGTTTCAATCTTCTGCTGGTCCACATCCACACAGGTCACATGGTGTCCGGCGTTCGCCAGAGCCACGCCTGTAACCAGGCCTACATATCCTGTTCCCGCTACTGCTATCTTCATTCTCTTATACCTTCTTACCTTCCCGCCTGCAGCGCAGGCGAAATTCTCCTTAGTCAATTAATCGCAATCAATATAGCACATGAAACCGGGCGTGTCAAATCACTGCTCCGCGAAACCCTGACTCCATAATATGTCCAGATCCTTCTTTACATTGTACATAAAAATCTCAGGTTTTCAGATGTTATCATGAAGGTGTCCTTATTTCCTCTGTAGACCCCGGTGTTAAATTTAATATCATGTTCCTGCAGAATCTTCTTCATCAATTCAACCATGTTTTTTTCGCCCTGCCGGTTATAATCATCCAACAAAATAACAAAATCTTCCTTAAGACAATCCGGAAGCAGCTGTAATATATCCATTCGGGCATATGTCAGCTCGATTCCGCCAAAAGGCGCGTCTATGGAAATAAGATCAAATTTTTGACCTTTAAATCTCTCCGCAAACCCTACATACACAGTAGTTGGCTCTGTATCATCAAATACTTTTTTTGCAATATCCAGTTTGGCAATTTCTGTATTTCGGCTCAGCTCAAAATCTTTGTTGAAAATATCAATCCATTCCTGATCATGTTCTACAACTGTATGGTGGCACATGTCCGCACAGGCAGCATATTGACCTAACACACGCGTTGTCTGCCCAAGTCCAAGTTCAAGAATACTGGTCGGTCGAAAATCATTAAGAGTTCTGTATAAGACATACAGATACTGATAACCGGCCGCCCAGCGCCCCGGATAAAAAGTCTTCTTTTTCAGCCAGCTGCTCTCTGCAATAGCATCATGAAAAACACTGGACCACACTTCTTCATCTGAAGACCTTATTACTATCCGTACCAGTTTATCAACAATATCTACCGCTTTTGTCAGTTTATCAATCTTCTGATCCATTAAATCCAGCTTTTTATCCAGATTATCAGCAGTTGTCAAAAGAAGATTCAGAATATCTTTGTTTTGCCTGTCCGTCTCAGTATATATTCGTTCAACTTTTCGTGCCGTTGATTCCGATTCTTCCTGTATCTGCTCAACGTCTGAACTGATTTTTTCTATTTGAACAGAGACACGATGTATATCTTTCTTTATTTTTTCCGCCTTGTCATTTAATTGTTTTTTAGACGAAGGCATGACACGTCCATATAAATCTCCCATACCAAAGCTCCTTTCATTATCATACAAAAAACGGATATTCTTTATGTGATATTATGTTTTGCTTTCACACGGAAACGATTGACAGGTTCATTTGTTTATTTCTTTTTCACACATGTCTAATGCCGCCCCTATCACGGCATCCATATCATAATATTTATATTCGCCTAATCTGCCGCCGAATATTACATTTTTTTCCTGATCCGCAAGTTCTCGGTATTTTTGATAAAGAAGCGTATTCTTTTCATCATTT
>CALWGI010000138.1 GCA_944380045.1 uncultured Blautia sp. | reverse complement strand
CTTTCCGGCAGAAGTATCGTACCCATGCTGATCGGGTTCGGATGTACGGTACCCGGCGTTATGGCAAGCAGGACGCTTCCTTCTGAGCGGGATCGCCGGATGACCATCCTTCTGACGCCTTTTATGAGCTGTTCGGCGAAGCTTCCGATCTACGCCTTTTTCACAGCGGCCTTTTTCCCGAAATACGGCGCGCTGGTGATGATCGCCCTGTATTTCGGCGGCATTGTAATGGGAATTCTCATGGCCCTTCTTCTGAGGAAGACCATGTTCAGCGGCGAGGCGGTTCCCTTCGTAATGGAACTTCCCAATTACCGCCTTCCCGGAGCGAAAAATGTGGCTCATCTTCTGTGGGACAAGGCAAAAGATTTCCTGCAGAGAGCGTTTACCATTATCTTTATCGCCACCATTGTGATCTGGTTCCTTCAGACCTTCGATCTGCACCTGAACGTGGTGACAGATTCCAGAGACAGTATCCTGGCAATGGCGGCGGGCGTGATCGCTCCTGTGTTCGCGCCTATGGGATTCGGAGACTGGAGGGTTTCCACAGCCCTGATCACGGGATTTATGGCAAAAGAGAGTGTGGTTTCCACTCTGTCCGTTCTTTTCGGAAGTACAGAGACACTGCTTTCGGTGATCGCGCCTCTTTCCGCGGTAAGCCTTCTCGTATTCTGCCTTCTCTATACGCCCTGTGTGGCGGCCGTCGCCTCCATCAAGCGTGAACTGGGCGGAAAATGGGCTGCCGGCGTGGTTGTGGGACAATGTGTGATCGCGTGGATCGCAGCTGTTGTGGTATACCTGATAGGAAGTCTGTTTTAAACTGATAAATTCAAAATCGAAAGAGGTGCGGGAATGAATATATGGCATGATATTGATGAGGAAAGGATTTATCCTACGGATTTTATGGCTGTGATCGAGATCACCAAGGGAAGCAAGCAGAAGTACGAGCTGGATAAGGAAACAGGACTTCTGATGCTGGACCGTGTATTGTTTACGGCGACTCATTATCCGATGAATTACGGCTTTATCCCGCGCACTTACGGAGACGACGGCGACCCGCTGGACGTGCTGGTGCTGTGCTCGGAGCCGATCCAGCCCCTGACTCTGGTGAGGTGCTATCCCATAGGCGTTATGAGGATGGAAGACAGCGGTATGGGAGACGAGAAGATCATCGCTATTCCCTACAGCGATCCCACTTATATGGGATACACGGATATCAAGGAACTGCCGAAGCACATTTTTGAGGAGCTGAAGCATTTCTTTACCAATTATAAGAGTCTGGAAGGAAAGAGCACGAACGTGACAGAATTCGGCGGTCCCATCGACGCGGTGGAAGTGATCGAATACTGCATGGAGAATTACAAAAGGAAATTCGTGGACGGAGATACGGAGAAAAAGGAAATGCATACATCAGAACCGGATAAGACGGAGAAAACAGAGACGTATACACTGGAGCCGGCGAAGATGGAAGAAGCAGAACTCTGTAATGAGATCCTGGACATGGGAAGAAAATTCCAGAGAGAGCAGGGATTCGTGCAGTGGACCGATGATTATCCCTCTCTGGATACCGTCAGGGAGGACATAGAGAAGAAACGGGGCTATGTGCTGAGGGTAAACGGAGCGGTTGCGGCATATATGTGCGTGGATTTCGGCGGAGAGCCGGCCTATGATGATATAGAAGGCGCGTGGCTGTCGGACAGACCCTATGTGGTATCCCACCGCATGGCTTTTCATAAGGATTTCAGAGGCAGGGGACTTACCAAAGTGGCGTTTCGGAAAATAGAGGAAATGAGCCTTCAAAAAGGCGTGACAAGTTTCCGCGTGGACACGGGATTTGAGAATCAGCGGATGCAGCATGTTCTGGAAAGACTGGGATTTGTAAAATGCGGCGTGGTCCAGTATGAAGGAAGCGGACGACTTGCATATGAGAAATTACTGTGAATTATTTCAGTTTACATATTGCGGGACATGCCGCGGATAGGTATAATATTTTTCAGAGGCGTAAGCCTGATCATATAATAATCAAATAATATTGGAGGGTTTGTTATGTTAGTTGATACCAAAGCAAAAATCGGCGTATTTTCTATCGCGTTAGGCGCTTATCTTCCCCAGTTCCCGTCACTGGTGCCGGAATTCCAGTCTCAGTATGAGGCGTTCAAGAAGACTCTTCCCGACACAGTAGAGATCGTTGACGGCGGAATGGTTACCACCAAGGAGCAGTCCCAGGCAGCGGGAGATCTTTTCCGCGCGGCAGACGTTGATCTTGTATTCCTTCAGCTTCTGACCTACGCTACATCCTACAACATGCTTCCCGCAGTGAAGGATCTGGATGTGCCGGTAGTTCTTGTAAACATTCAGAAACTGAAAGCTCTTGACTATGACCACACAGATATCGCTACATGGCTCGGCGAAGGCTATGCCTGCGGAGCTGTAGGCGAGATGGTTGCCGATCTGGAGAGATACGGCAAGAGACATGCGGTTATCACCGGCGTTGTAGAGGGCGGGGATCCCGGAGTTCAGGCGGAGATCGAAGACTGGTGCCGCGCGGCTCAGGTAAGAAGAAGATTCCGCGATACCAATATCGCGCAGATCGGAAGACCGTATCCGGGTATGATGGACCTTTATATCGACGAGTCCAACCTGTACAGAAGAATGCATCTTTACACCAAGCAGTTCGACTGGGAGAAGATGTGGGCTATCGCCGATGATATCACAGATGAGGACGCGATCCGCGCGAAAGCACAGGATATCCTCGACACCTTCGATATCGAGGGCGGCGGAAGCATCGAAGAAGTATGGGAAATGGCAAAATATGTCGTGGCTTTTGAGAAATGGGTTAAGGACGAGAAACTCGGCCTGATCGCTTCCCATTACGACGGATTCGCACAGGGCAAGGCAGGCGTTCTTGACAGTATGCTGATCCCGGCGTTCTCCATGCTGATCAAACAGGGTACAGCCTGCGCGGTAGAGGGAGATATCAAGGTTGCCATGGCAATGAGCATCCTGAAGACCATCTCCGGAACAGGTCAGCTGGCGGAGATGTACTCCATTGACTTTAACGATGATATCGCGATCATCGGCCACAGCGGATCCGGCGACGCGGATATTTCCGATAAGAAACCGACCATGAAGATCGTGAAAGTATTCCACGGCAAGACAGGCGGCGGATATCTGACACAGTTCTATCCGTACACCGGCCCGGTTACTTATCTTGCGATCACTCAGGACGGAGACGGACACTTCAAGTTCATCGCGGCTGAAGGCGTGAACGAGGAAGGACCGATCCTTTCCTTCGGTGATACCAACATGAGAACACGTTTCACCTGCGGCGCAAGAGAATTCGTAAACCGCTGGAGCGAGTGCGGCCCGACACATCACTTTGCGGCTGCAACAGGAAGACATATCGATACGATCCTTAAGGTTGCGAAGATCTTCAACGTACCGGTTGACATCGTTACCAGATAAGGAACATACAACGATCCAATTCTATAAAATCCGAAAGCCGGCTTGTTATGAGCCGGCTTTTCGTTTACAATAGAGATCAGACATCAATATTTTACGGGAGGAGAATATGAGAGACAAAAATAACGGGAATCCGTGGGCGCTGCTGCCTATCGGCGTGTTTCTGATAATATTTCTGGGAGCGGGGATCCTGTCCGGGGATTTCTATACCATGCCTGCGATCGTAGCGTTTCTGATCGCCCTGGCGGTGGCATTCTGCCAGAACCGGAGAGTGATCTTCCAGAAGAAGCTGGCGATCATCTCCAGGGGGATCGGAGAAGAAAACATTGTGACCATGTGTCTGATCTTCCTGGCGGCAGGAGCCTTTTCCGGCACCATCAGCGCTGCGGGCGGAGTGGAAAGCACCGTGAATCTGGGGCTCTCCATTATGCCGCCGTCCATAGCGGTGACGGGCCTTTTTATCATCGGCTGTTTTATTTCTGTTTCCATGGGAACTTCGGTGGGAACCATTACAGCCATGGCGCCTATCGGGATCGGAATCGCGCAGGAGACCGGCCTGAGAACGGCGATCTGTCTGGGCGCGGTGGTATGCGGCGCCATGTTCGGCGATAATCTGTCCATGATCTCCGATACCACGATAGCGGCAGTGCGCACCCAGGGATGCGAGATGAAGGATAAATTTAAAGAAAATTTTATCATCGTACTTCCGGCGGCCATCATTACGGCTCTGATCTTTTTCTTCGTGGCGAGAGCGGAGACTGCCAGTCTGGTGCTGGACAAATCCGCCTATGAATATGAGATCGTAAGAGTGATTCCCTACCTTGTTGTGCTGGTGGGCGCGCTGGCGGGAATCAACGTATTCCTGATCCTGATCGCGGGAACCGTTCTTTCGGCTGTTGTGGGAGTGGCCACAGGCGCTTTCGCCTTCGGGGAACTGTTCCAGAAGATGGGCGAGGGAGTCACCAGCATGTACGATATCACCGTGATCTCCATCATTGTGGCGGCGATCGTGGCTCTGGTAAGAGAATACGGAGGAATCCAGTATATCCTCAATGTGATCAAAAAGAGGATCAACGGCGCGAAAGGCGGCGAGTTCGGAATCTCTCTTCTGGTCTTCCTGGTGGACTGCTGTACCGCCAACAATACGGTGGCAATCGTTATGGCAGGTCCAATCGCCAAAGAGATCAGCGATGAGTTCCATATTTCCCCCAGGCGCAGCGCGTCTCTGCTTGATATTTTCGCTTCCGTGGGACAGGGCGTGATCCCTTACGGAGCCCAGCTGCTTACGGCGGCGGGTATGGCGGCCATCTCCCCTGTGGAGATCATGCCCTATCTTTACTATCCCATCCTGATGGGAATCAGCGCGGTGTTCTTTATCCTGTTCAGGAGCAGGAAGGAAGGGTAAGGTATGGCAATCTGGAATCCATGGCACGGATGCCACAAAGTAAGTCCGGGGTGCAGGAACTGCTACGTCTACCGCAGGGACGCGGAATTCGGCAAAGACAGCAGTATTGTGACGAGAACAAGTACGTTTGATCTTCCCCTGAAGCGGGATCGCCGGAAAGTATATAAGCTTCAGCCGGACGACGGCCCGGTTTATACCTGTATGACCTCGGATTTTTTTATCCGGGAAGCGGACGAATGGAGACCGGAAATCTGGAAGATGATCCGGGTGCGGGAAGATCTGCATTTTGTGATCATTACCAAAAGGATCGAGCGATTCATGGAGTGCATTCCGCCGGACTGGGGACGGGGAAATGAAAATGTAACCGTCTGCTGTACCTGTGAGAATCAGGAAATGGCGGA
>CALWGI010000137.1 GCA_944380045.1 uncultured Blautia sp. | reverse complement strand
TGACAACGGGAATCTTTCTGGTTCTTACCGCCGTGGCGACGGCTGTGTTCGACGGATTTTCCTGGAGGATCTGGGGCGCCTCTACAGTAGGCCTGATCGTAGGAGTTATCATCGGTATTACCACGGACTATTTCACAGACGATTCCAAACCCATCGTTAAGAAAGTGGCCCACGCTTCACAGTCCGGACCGGCGTTCACCGTCCTTTCCGGCGTTTCCTACGGATTTATTTCTGCCCTTCCGGCAATGGTGGGTATTGCGGTATCCGCCCTTCTGGCCTATAAGATCTGCGAGCCCATGGGAGAGGGATACGCTATTTTCGGAATCTCCATGGCGGCAGTTGGAATGCTTTCCATCGTCGGTATGATCATCTCCAACGACGCTTACGGACCTATTGTGGACAATGCGAGAGGTCTCGCGGAGATGGGAGATCTGGGAGAGGATACGATCCGCAGGGCGGATGAACTGGACAGCGCGGGAAATACGGTAAAAGCCGTTACCAAGGGATTCTCTATCGGCGCCGCGGGCCTGACGGTAATTTCTCTTCTGGGCGCGTTTATGTCAGAAGTCAACGTCTCTCTCTCGGAAGCGGGAAAGGAACTTATCACCGGTTTTGATATCATGGAGCCGACAGTCTTCTTCGGCGTGCTGATCGGAGCGGGCATCCCGGCTGTGTTCTCGGCAATGCTGATCCTCGGCGTGGACAAAAACGCCCAGAGGATGGTTGCGGAGATCCACCGCCAGTTCGACACGATCCCCGGCCTCCGCGAAGGAAAAAAAGGCGTTAAGGCAGAGTACGGCAAATGTATTGATATTGCCACGACAGGCGCGCTGAAAGAGCTGATCCCCGCCGGCCTCATGAGCATCCTCTCCACAATGGTGGTAGGATTCATCGGCGGTCCCCAGGCGATCGGAGGTTTCCTTCTGGGAAACATCGTCAGCGGACTTCTTCTGGCTCTGTTTATGTCCAACGCAGGCGGTCTCTGGGATAACTCCAAAAAATACGTGGAGTCCGGAGAGGAAGGCGGCAAGGGCAGCAAGGCCCATAAAGCAGCAGTCATCGGCGATACGGTAGGAGATCCCTTCAAAGATACGGCGGGACCTTCCATCAATACACAGATCACAGTTGTTTCCCTGGTATCCTCTCTGATGTCCTCGATTTTCGTGGCGTTTTCTTTCTTTGGATGATACCTGTCAGTTTCAGCCGGCATCTTCGGATGCCGGCTTTTTTCCGTTTTTCCGTGCGCAATGCAGGACCGTTCCGTATTGACCTTCTTTTTTCTCTCTGTTATACTCTACACCAGAGACTGTTTTAGCAGTATATTTCAGAAAACGGGAGGTTAGTGATGAATGAAAAAAATCAGATCACAGAAGGCGTGATCTGGAAACAGCTGCTTCTTTTTTTCTTTCCTGTAGTTGCGGGAACATTCCTTCAGCAGATATATAACGCGGCCGACACGATTGTTGTCGGTCGTTTTGTGGGTAAAGAGGCTCTGGCGGCGGTAGGCGGATCGGTGAATCAGATCGTGAATCTTATCGTGGAGGTGTTTGTAGGCCTCACGTCCGGAGCGTCCGTGATCGTCTCCCAGTTTTACGGCGCCAGGGACAAAAAGAACCTGGAGAAGACCATTCATACAGTATATGCCCTGGCTGTGGCGGCAGGGATCGTCATCGGGATCCTGGGCCTTCTTTTATCCGGAACCATACTTGAATGTATGAATACGCCCGGAGAACTGATGAAAGACTCTCTGACTTATCTGCATATCTATTTCATGGGTATCGTATTCAATCTTGTATATAATATGGGCGCGTCTGCCCTGAGGGCAATGGGGGATTCCCGGCGGCCTCTTTATGTTCTCGCGGTGGCCTGTTCGCTGAACATTGTCCTGGACCTTCTTCTTGTGGTGGTGTTTCAGATGGGCGTTGCGGGAGCTGCCACGGCAACGATCTTCTGCCAGGGGATCAGCGCCTGTATTGTCACCTGGATGCTGATGTCCAAAGAGAAAATGTGCAGCCTCCGGCTGAAGAAAATCCGTTTTTATATGAATTCTCTTCGCTCTGTGGTACGGATCGGCATCCCGGCGGGATTTGAAGCCGCCATGTACTGTGTGGCCAATATCGTGATCCAGGTGTTTGTCAACCGCCTGGGAACAGATTATGTGGCTGCCTGGGGAACTTTCGGCAAGATCGACGCCGCGTTCTGGATGATCGTCAACGCATTCGGGATTTCCATCACCACCTTTGTGGGACAGAATTACGGCGCCGGCCAGATCAGGAGAATGAGGAGAAGCGTGAAGGACTGCCTGATCATGTGTTATGTGTCCGCTGTCTCCATGAGTATTCTTCTGATGACCTTCGCGGAACCTCTGTACCGTCTTTTTACCACTGACGGGAACGTCGTCTCCATCGGGGTATACATGATGCGTTTCCTGATGCCCTCCTATTTCCTGTATGTGGTGATCGGGATCCTTTCCGGAGCGCTCAGAGGCGCCGGGAGAGTGCTGGTTCCGGTCCTTCTCACCTGCGGCGGCGTATGCGTTTTGAGGATCACATGGATGTTTGCCCTGCTGCCGTCGCACCCGGGAATTGAGACGATCATGCTCAGTTATCCGGCGTCGTGGAGCATTACGGCGGTGCTTTTTATCATATATTATGTGAAGCGGTTTCCGAAACCCGGAAGTCGGTCGATTCTTCCCTGATGCTTCTGAAAAAACGGAGCCGGCGGACAGGGACAGAAAAGGAGAGCAGATTTCATGAATAATATTTTAAATATGGAACACATCAGCAAAATTTACGGAGACAAGGTGATCTTTGACGACATTACCTGCGGGATCCATCAGGGAGACAAGATCGGTATCATCGGTATCAACGGAACGGGAAAAACCACTTTTCTCAGGATCCTTGCAGGACTGGAGGAGCCGGACGACGGACAGGTGATCCTCCAGAACGGCCTGCGGCTGTCTTTTCTTCCTCAGCATCCGGAATTTCCGGAGGGCGAGACCGTCCTCTCTTACGTTGCCGGTCAGAAAAGAGAGGAGGACTGGACTCCGGAGACAGACGCCCACATGGTGCTGAACAGGCTGGGTATCGCGGATCATGAGGAGAAGATCGATCATCTTTCCGGAGGCCAGAAGAAAAGAGTGGCGCTGGCGGCGGTTCTGGTGAATCCCGCGGACGTGCTGATCCTGGACGAGCCCACCAATCATCTGGACAATGAGATGGCCGCATGGCTGGAGGAATATCTGAACGCTTATAAAGGGGCGGTGATCATGGTGACCCACGACAGATATTTTCTTGACCGTGTCACCAATAAGATCCTGGAGATCAGCCACGGGAAAATATATATGTATGAGGCGAAGTATTCCCGTTTCCTGGAACTGAAAGCGGAAAGAGAGGAAATGGAGGCCGCCTCCTGGAGAAAACGGAACAGTATCCTGAGGATGGAGATGGAGTGGGCGAAAAGGGGCTGCCGCGCCAGAAGTACGAAACAGAGAGCCCGCCTGGAACGTCTGGAAGCGCTGAAGAACGCAACGGGGCCGGCGGCGGATCAGAAAGTGGAGATTGATTCTGTAGAGACCAGGATGGGAAAGAAAACCATAGAGCTTCACCACATCTTTAAAAGCTTCGGGGAGAAAGTGTGTATCCGTGATTTTGATTATATTGTGCTTAAAAACCAGCGGCTGGGGATCATCGGCCCCAACGGATGCGGCAAATCCACCCTTCTGAAGATCATTGCCGGGATCACGGAGCCGGACAGCGGTTCTGTGGAACTGGGCGAGACGATAAAGATCGGTTATTTTTCCCAGGAGCCGGAGGAGATGAACACCAGCCAGAGAGTGATCGATTACATAAAAGACGTGGCGGAATATATTCCCACAAAGGACGGGCTGATCAGCGCGTCGAAACTTCTGGAACAGTTTCTTTTCGATTCTTCCATGCAGTATTCTCCCATAGAAAAACTCTCCGGAGGCGAAAAGAAACGGCTTTATCTTCTGAAAGTCCTTGCCGCGGCGCCAAATGTGCTGCTTCTGGACGAGATCACCAACGATATCGACATCCCTACGCTGACGATCCTGGAAGACTATCTGGACTCTTTCGCCGGAATCGTCATAGCGGTATCTCATGACAGATATTTTCTGGACAGTATTGCGGACCGTATTTTTGCCTTCGAGGGAGACGGCAGGCTGGTCCAGTATGAAGGCGGCTACACCGATTATCTGGCGGCGCGGGAACGAAGAAATACAGAAGAAAACAGTTCCCTGTCCGGGGAAACGAAGAAGCCGGCTCCGGCGGAGGAACTTAAGGAAAAAGACTCCGTAAAAACCTGGAAACAGAACCGTCCCCAGAAGCTGAAATTCAGTTTCAAAGAACAGAGAGAATATGAAACCATAGATGATGAAATTGCGAAGCTGGAACAGAAGCTGGCGGATCTGGACAGCGAGATCCTGGCGAACGCCACAAATTCCGGGCGCCTGAATGAGCTTACCGGAGAACGGGAGGAAACCCAGGCTCTTCTGGATGAAAAGACGGAGAGATGGGTCTATCTCACTGAGCTGGCGGAAAAGATCGAGGCGCAGAAGCAGAGCTGACAGAAAATGTTTTTCATCGCTTCGCACAGACGAGGAGGATCCATATGGAAAAAAGTCCCATGACGACGCTGTGCTATATTGAAAAAGATGATTCTTATCTGATGCTGCACAGGGTTTCGAAGAAAAATGATGTAAACAAAGACAAATGGATCGGTGTCGGAGGTCATTTTGAAGAAGGGGAAAGCCCTGATGAGTGTCTGATGCGGGAGGTATACGAGGAAACCGGCCTGACCCTTACTTCCTGCCGTTTCAGGGGAATCGTCACCTTCAGCCAGGAAGGATACGGGACAGAGTACATGTGCCTGTATACCGCCGACGGATTTGAGGGAGAGATGAAACCCTGCAGCGAAGGTGTCCTGGAATGGGTGAAAAAAGAGGATGTCCTGAAACTGAATCTCTGGAAAGGGGATCTGATCTTTCTGAAACTACTGAAAGAGGACGCGCCGTTCTTCTCCCTTAAACTGGTATATGAAGGGGACGAACTGACAGAGGCGGTGCTTGACGGAAAAACCATAATTTAGTATGATAAACTGTATTGATACAGAAATAATGCTTACGGACAGAGGATGCGCATAGAAAGCGGCAGCCCGTCCGGGATTTTTGGTCTTAACAATATTTTAACAGGAGGCGTATTATGGCAGACGTAATCAAAGTGGTCGTGGATGCCATGGGAGGCGATAACGCGCCGCAGGAACC
>CALWGI010000136.1 GCA_944380045.1 uncultured Blautia sp. | reverse complement strand
TTCTCATATCCGCTCTGGCGCAGGATCTCTGTGATCATCTCCGTCAGATCCCGGTTGTCGTCCACCAGAAGGATCTTATACTGATGAATATCCATGAAATGTTCCTCCGTATCGTTTCCTATTCTTATTATAACCGCACCTTCTCCCCCATTCCAACAGGTTTCCGTCATATTTAAGGTAAAAATAAGGTTTGCTTAAGTCTCTGATAAGCCTGATGTTTTATAGTATTAAAAAAATAAAGGAGGCATTATTTATGGGACCTGTTATCGCTACAGAATCTCTTACAAAAAAGTACAAGGAAAAGGTTGTGGTGGATCAGCTTGACCTGCGCGTGCCGGGAGGAAGTATTTACGGTTTTCTCGGACCAAACGGCGCAGGAAAATCCACAACTTTGAAGATGCTGCTGGGACTGGTAAAACCAACAGCCGGAAACATTACCATTCTTGGAAAAGAAGTCAGTTCAAAAAACCGGCTGACCATTCTCTCCTCCACGGGCTCTCTTATAGAGTCGCCTGCCTATTACGGACATTTAAGTGGAAAAGAAAATCTGCAGATCATCTGCACGCTGAAAAATCTCCCGGAAACAGAAATCCCCAGAGTCCTGCAGATTGTACGCATGAAGGATCAGCAGAATAAAAAAGTCAGCCAGTATTCTCTGGGTATGAAACAGCGTCTCGGCCTGGCCGCCGCTCTTCTGGGGAATCCGAAGATTCTTCTTCTGGACGAGCCTACCAACGGCCTGGACCCGGCAGGTATTCAGGAAATGCGGGAGCTGATCTCATCTCTTCCCAGGACGTTCGGCATTACAGTCCTGATCTCCAGCCATCTTCTTTCCGAGATCGACCAGATGGCCACCCATGTAGGAATCATTAACCAGGGGGAGCTGGTATTCCAGGACAGCCTGTCTGCTCTCCACGAACACAGCCGTTCCAGACTGCTTCTGCGCACCTCGGACGATCAGAGATCCTTCAGTTATCTGAAGCATTCCGGACTTCCCGCGGAATGGAAAAACGGATCTCTCAGTCTCCGTACACTGGAGGACAACAGGATCATGCAGGCTGTTTCTCTTCTTGTAAACTCAGGAATCGGCGTCCTCCGGCTTGAGGAACAGCAGATGAGCCTTGAAGACATCTTCCTTCATCTTACAGGAAAGCAGGTGAGTTTATGAGTTCTGAATTTATCCGGCAGATGCGGGCGGAAAAACTGAAGGCCCGGCATAAAAAAGCGATCCTCGTTCCCCTGGGCTTTCTTCTGTTCCAGATTTTGTGGGCGATCTGGCAGATTTCCTCCATGGATCCCCAGGAACTTCCGGACGGATATATGATGTTTCTTTATCAGCTTCCGCCAATGAACGCGATCATGCTTCCTCTGATGCTGTCTGTGATTGCCAGCAGGATCTGCGATATGGAGGTAAAGGGCGATACTATGAAGATCCTTTTTACTCTTCAGAAACGTACCGGCTTTTTTGACTGCAAATATCTCACCTGTCTCAAATATCTTCTTGTATTTGTGGCGGGACAGGGCGTCATGCTTCCGGTACTGGGAACTGTGAACCATTTCGGCAGCCTGAAAATATCCCTCTATCTTCTTTACCTTCTTGTCACCTTTACGGTAAGCGCTGTTATTCTGTGTATTCAGCAGTTTCTGTCCCTGATCTCAGAAAATCAGCTTCTTCCGCTTGGGGTAGGGCTTGCCGGATGCTTCCTGGGGCTGTTTTCCATGTTTTTCCCCGCGCCTGTAGCCCGTCTGGTCCTGTGGGGATATTATGCTTTGTTTTCCTGCGTGGGAATGAACTGGGATTCCGAGATCAACAAAATCCTCGGCTATTATGAAATTCCTTTTCCCACCGTTTCATTTCTTCTGTTTCTGGCGGCAGGATTACTTATTTACCTGATCTGCCGGACCATAATTCAGAAAAAGGAGGTCTGACCTATGCTGACTCGCTGTATCTCGGCAGAAAGCAGGAAGCTGTGCCATTCCATGATCCTTCCTGCCTGCCTTCTTATCCCCATTATCCCCGCGATCATGGGAACCTTCAATTATTTACAAAATCAGGGAATCCTGGAATCCGAATGGTATTCCCTGTGGACGCAGAACACCTTATTTTATGCCTGTTTCTTTTTCGCACCCCTGATAGGGCTTTACTGCTCCTATCTGTGGCGGCTGGAACACAGGCACAACAACTGGAATATGATCATGACTGCCCCGGTTCCTGTATCCTGTTTATTTTTTGCCAAACTGGCAGTCATCCTGGCAATCACCCTGCTTACCCAGATATGGATGGGCGCTCTGTATCTCATATGTGGAAAGCTTGTCGGCCTGCCAGGATTCTGCCCTCCGGAAATTATCCTCTGGCTTCTCAGAGGCCTTCTGGGCGCCGTGCCGATCTGTTCCCTGCAGCTTCTCCTTTCTATGAAAATCCGCAGTTTCTCCGTCCCCATCGGCATTGCCCTGATAGGGAGCGTTACCGGGATGCTCATCATAAACAATGATATGGGACTTATCTGGCCTTACAGCCTGATGCTTCTCGGCATGAATTCAAATAAAACAGAAGACAGTCTGGCAGGAGGCCTGCTGCCCTTCCTGGTATCCGCCGCTGTATTTTCCCTGATTTTCTGCGGGCTGTCCATATGGTTCCTGAAACACCGGGATGTAAACGCATGATCTCAAAATCCCCCTTGACAGAACAAAGGTTCTTTCATATAATATCTTTACAGAAAGAGCCTTTGTTCGTTTGTAAACCAGTGATATGCGATACCTTTGAGGGCTTGTACTGGTTTCGACGGGGGCTTTGAAGCTGAGGAAGCCATCCGCAGACTCCTGGACTGCGTACCAACCGGGAACCTAAATATAAACGCAGACGAACAGTACGCGTTAGCAGCCTAATTGCTGCTCGTCAGCCCTGACGCACTCACACATCAGGGATCTGGCGTCGACTATGTGAGAAACCTTGGCAGGTAAGCTTTGCCCTGTCAGATGTATGATGAAGCTACTGAAGTCTTAAGCCTGTCGGTGGGCGTAAGGCGGAGGGAATGTTAAAACAGCGACTGTGATGGGAGATGCCGCAGGGGATAGGCTTTCGGACGCGGGTTCGATTCCCGCCAGGTCCATAAAAAAATCCGAACTCATTGTTGAGTTCGGATTTTTTATTAACTGGAGCATACGGGACTTGAACCCGTGACCTCCACACTGCCAGTGTGGCGCGCTCCCAGCTGCGCTAATGCCCCGTAAGGACAGTATAGCACAGAAAAAGAAAAATAAAAAGATTTAATTTTTAAAACATTTCAAAAAATCTCACATCATCCCCGCAAACACCGAGGCGCCGATCACTGTACAGAGCCCGCACACCACAATGGCAAGGCTGCTCATGGCGCCTTCCACTTCTCCCATTTCCATGGCCCTGGCAGTTCCCACCGCATGTGCCGCAGTCCCGATCGCCAGCCCTCTGGAAACGGCGTACCGGATTTTGAAGATCTTACAGATTGTTTCCGCCGTCATATTTCCGAGAACGCCGGTGATAATGATCACGGCTACAGATATGGTCACATATCCGCCCAGTTCTTCTGACACGCCCATTCCGATAGCAGTTGTGATAGACTTAGGAAGCAGAGTGACATATTCCTTATGGCTCAGACCGAACAGTGCAGCCATGGCAAAAACAGAGCCGAGACTTGCCAGTACCCCCGAAAAGATACCCGCCATGATAGCCGCAAAATTCTTTTTCAGCACTTCCATCTGCAGATACAGAGGGATCGCCAGGCTCACCGTGGCCGGCGTCAGCAGATAACTCAGATACTGCGCGCTTTCGTTATAACTCTCATAGTCCACATGAAATACAGCCAGAAAAAGGATCACCAGCAGGATGGAGATCAGAAGCGGATTCAGTATCGCCAGTTTCCATTTTTTCTTCGCGGCAAGTCCGATCTCGTAGGCCAGGAGGCTGATCACGATACCCACCGTTGCGGAATTTACTATCAGTTTATCCATGTTTTTTCTCCTTCCCTTTTCTGTCCAGAAGGAAGTCTGTGACTTTTCCGGTTACGATCATCACGACAAAAGTGGAAACCACGGTAATCACCACAAGGGGCAGAAGAAAAGTCTTCAGCTGGCTCCAGGAAGTCATAAGCCCCACGCCTGCCGGAATAAACATCAGCGGCATGATCTCGATCATAAATTCTCCCACATCTTTTACATGTTCCACTTTGATCGCTCTGGTCATTAAAAGCGCCAGCATCAGTACCAGTCCGTAGATGCTTCCGGGAATGGGAAGCGGTATGAAATATTTCAGGACTTCTCCCGCGCATGTCACGCCAAGTATAATGCCAAATTGTCTCATATACTGCACATCTGTATCCTCCCTTTGTATGCTGACGCTGATCTTCCTATACGTCTGATTCTCCGCATCCGCAATAATTGTAATACGTCTGTTTTTGGTCTGACCATTTTATCATCTGGTACGTCCAATATTTAGATTATACCATACATTAATTTCTCTGCACAATAGAAAAACTGCCCTATAACAGGCAGTTTTTCCAGATAAAAACAGAAGGATTCCATAAAAATATTTTTATTCACCCATATCCTTCGCGCACTGTTTCAGTTTTTCCCTGATGGGAAGATGGTATGGACATCTTGTCTCACACTCGCCGCATCCGATGCAGGCGGACGCTTTCACCTTCAGGGTACTGTAGCGGGATTTTCCCCATTCCGCCAGATTATATCTCTGAAGATATCCCGCAAACAGGAATACGCTTGGAATATCGATCCCCACTGTGCAGGGCGCGCAGTAATTGCAGCGGCGGCAGAAATCCGTTCCCAGCTGTTTCCGTACATTTTCAATCTGCTCCTGCTCCTCTTCGGAAAGAGGCGCTGTATTTTCGCACGCCGCAATATTCGTCTCCAGTTCGGACATCTCCGCCATTCCCGGTATCACTACCGTCATATCTGGATTGGAACAGACATAGCGCAGCGCCAGAGCGGGATCTTCTATGGCGCCGCCCGCCAGCGGCTTCATGGCGATAAAACCGATATTTTTTTCCGCGCAGCGTCTGATCAGTTCTTCTCCCTGGCTTTCCACAATGTTATACGGGAACATTACCGTTTCCACCCAGTCAAGTTCAAGAGCCTTCTCAAAAACAGCAGTAGAATGAGCCGTGATCCCGATATGTCCGATCTTTCCGGCGTCTTTTGCTTCCATGAGCGCCTCCAGGGCTCCGCCTTTTCCCGTTACCTGTTCCAGCTGATCCATGTTGGGATTATGCACCTGATAAAGATCGATATAGTCTGTACGCAGATTCCGGAGACTTGTCTCAATATCCGAAGCCATGGCTTCTTTCGTTCTTGACATGGATTTTGTCGCCAGAACGAATTTATCTCTCAGCCCCTCC
>CALWGI010000135.1 GCA_944380045.1 uncultured Blautia sp. | reverse complement strand
GAAAAGCCATTATAATTTTACAGTTCCCGAAGATATGGTCACCAAAGAAGTACACTGGTACCTGATGACGGCAGATAGTTATCATAGCAGACCCCAGAGAGAAGAATATTTTGTGGATTCAGGATACTATAAGTTTCATGAGATTTATCATCTTCTCCGTTTCTCCAACGAGAAACAGATCGTGGAGAAGGCTTATCAGGAGTATCTTGAGATGAGAAGTCAGGGACTCTGGGGACGGCAGCGCAGAGATAGTTTTTAAAAATTCGGGACTGCGTTTTACGCAGTCCTGTTTAGATTACTTCCAAAAAGGAAATCCTTTACAGGGAATGTTCCTGCACAGAAGGAGCTGTGGATCAAATGCTGAAATGGAGCGATAACTGTTATATTGGAAAAACAGTGACAGATACGGAGAATATTCGGCGGCGTCTGGAAGAAGGGAAGATTGTCCCGGGAATCTATCTGCTTACACTTTCTGATAATCCCCGCAACCTTATGGAAATCCTTCCGGCAGTATCGCTGGTGCAGCGTTCTCTGGCGGAGCTTTGTCCGGAGATCATAGGGATCGCCGCGGGGAAAGAGGAGGCTTTTCAGCTGACGGAAGATATCGTCCGGGAAGTGTATGAGGAAACCGGCGGAGTTCAGGTAAAAGAATATTTGAAGAACAGGTGAAGGCATGTTACATATCCTATGGATGCTGATTAAATTGATACTGATCCTTACAGGGATCCTGCTGGGACTGGCGCTTCTTCTGGTCCTGCTTGTTCTGTTCTGTCCGGTAAGATACTCCGCCGAGGCAGTGAAAAAACCCGGAAATATCAGGGATGCGGCTGCCAGAGGGCGGATAAGCTGGCTGTTCGGAGGGATAAGCGTAAGGCTGCTGATGCGTCAGGATAAGCGTAAATTTGATCTCCGGATATTTGGAATATCTGTTTCCAGGCTTTTTCATAAAAAAAAGAAACGTCAGACCGGAACAGCTGCGGGAAGCGCTGATGAAACAGAAGCTGGAAGCGGCAGTATTTCAGAACCTGGTAAAGTTCCGGATAATGTAATCGAAGCAGAAGCAGATGAAGATGAAGATGAAACCACTCAGACTGATACAGGCCGTATGACACAGGATAAGGAAGAAGAGAAATCTGTTCTGCCTGTCCGTAGAATCAGGAATATATCCACATCCTTCCGGGGCATACTAAACAGAATCCTGGAAGCCATCGGGAAGATTCCGGAAACCGTAAGAAAAATCACTTTAAAAATCCGCGAGGTTTATGATAAAATAGACTGGTGGAAAGAACTTATACAGCATCCCCGGGTAAAGGCGGGAATCGCCCATATAAAAAAAGAGGCAAAGCTCCTTCTCCGTCATGTGTTTCCCAGGAAAACCGAAGGTTATGTGACGTTTGGAAGTGAAGATCCCTCTGTTACGGGAGCGGTTCTGGCGGTGCTGGGAATGACGATGCCTTTGCATAAAAACTGTGTGGAGATCCGGCCTGTCTTTGAAAACAGGAATCTCCTGGAGGGAAAGGTGAAGATAAAGGGCAGGATTTACGGGATCATCCCTTTAGTCATACTGATCAGACTGTATTTTGATAAAAATATAAAATATATCATCAGCCGATGGAAGAATAAGGAGGACTGAGCATGGCAAACGAAAACAATTTCAAGGATACGGTAAATTCTCTTTTCAAAGGTCTTGACGCTTTTATTTCCGCCAAGACGGTAGTGGGAGAGGCCATCCATGTAGGGGATACGATCATTCTTCCTCTGGTGGATGTGGCTTTCGGCGTAGGAGCCGGCGCTTTTGAGGGCGATAAGAAGAGCAACGGCGGAGGCGGTATGACAGGTAAGATGACTCCGAGCGCTGTTCTGGTGATCCAGAACGGAAGCACGAAGCTTGTCAATATCAAGAATCAGGACGGACTTACCAAAGTCCTGGATATGGTCCCCGATTTTGTCGACCGCTTTGCTTCCGGATTCGGAAAAAATAACAGCGAAACAGAAGGCACGGAGATCTGACGATCAGGACGTACCGGGAAGTCTGAATCAGGCGCAGCAAAGAGCTGCGCCCTTTTCATAAATAATTACGGAAGATCGGCCTCTTCTTTTGGTAGCAAATATGTATATGAAGTGGTATCCGCTTCATAAGATATTACAAGCGGAAGAAAAAGAGGGATGAGAAAGTGGGAAGACTTCTGGGACTGATGCTTTTCTGTATCGGGATCGGTATGGTGATCGGAATGCTCATAGAGGAGAATGTGATCATCATAATCGCTTCCGGTTTATGTCTGCTGTGCGGATATCATATTTTCTGTAAAGATTAACCCGGTGCGGAACATGCACCGGGTTATGTTTGTGTTTGTCAGTATGTCCTGAATGTTATTTAAATAAATCACGCTGCGTCTTCAACAGCATTTTCACTCAGATAAGCTTCCGTTCTCACGTTCACGTTCTCCTGAAGGTTGCGGTAGAAGAACTGATAATCATAGAGATGATAAACTCCGTCCTCAAAGATACTTAAGGACGCCGGATATTCTTCGGGAGTAACATCGGTCACTTTCAGCGCGCCGCGAACCGGATCGATATAAGCGCCGGTAAGCTCCGGGATCTCCTCTGTGATCTCACCGCTGTAGTCGGTAAAGCAGGCGCCTGCATTCAGTGTTTTGTCCGCGGGAGTCTCATCTGTTTTCCAGTTCAGAGGATTGATACACAGGGTTTTCGTTCCCTCGGGAATGATGAGAGAGGAGGTAACGTCCTCCGCCTCGCTGTTAAACGCTACGATCACGCCGGTATCGTCCTCGCCGGACGCGAATTTAAGATGAGGATATTCATTCATTTCATCTTCCGTAACCCGCCAGCCGATCGCGTAGCAGGCGATCAGCTGATCGTTAAGATCCGCATCGTCAAATTTTTCCTTCAGAAGACGGATACTGAGATCCGCGCCCTGAGAAAAACCGGCCAGGATAATGGGACGTCCCTCGTTGTACTCTTCCATGTAATAATCAAACGCCGCTGAAATATCCTCGTAGGCAGAAGCAAGATAGGGTTCTCTCTCCTCGTCGGAAAGTTCATAGGCGTTCAGGCCTGCCTGACGATAGTAAGGCGCGAAGAAACGGCTGTTTTCGTCATAAATGCCCTTCTCCATATTTGTGGCGCCCAGGAAACTTTCGCGGCTGTCCTCATCATCCATTGCCATGTTGTAGCTGCCCTCTGTACCGCCGTAAACAGTAGGGCAGATAAAGAATACGTCCGCTTCCTTTTCGGTATCCCCGGTTTCGCAGTAAGCCCAGTTTTCCTCAAGGCTGTAATCCGGAAGGGCGGCAGCGTCAGAAGTCGTTTCTGCCTGCTGTGGCTCTTCTGTTTCCTGCGCCTGAACAGAAACGCCTGAGAAAACGCAGGACGCACTGAGAAGCAGTGCGGATAAAATGGTAAAATTTCTTTTTTTCATATAATGTCTCCTTTCGTAAATCAGAAATATCATAACGCATATTATCACTGCCTACAATGAGTAAATATATAAAATATCTGCCTGAAAACCGGGAAAACAGAAGAAAACCTTTGGTTTTTTCTTGAAATTACGATGCAAAAATGATAGCATAGGACTGGATTATATTTAGGACAATACAGGCGTTAAGCCTTGCGGATAAAGGAGAAGAAGCAGACATATGGCATTATCACCAATGATGCAGGAATACTTAAAAACAAAAGAGCAGTACAGGGACTGTATTTTATTTTACCGTCTGGGCGATTTCTACGAGATGTTTTTTGAGGACGCCCTGACTGTTACAAAGGAACTGGAACTTACGCTGACCGGCAAAGACTGCGGACTGGAAGAACGGGCCCCCATGTGCGGGGTCCCCTTTCATGCTGCGGAGACTTATATCAAGCGGTTGATCGAAAAAGGCTACAAAGTCGCCATCTGCGAGCAGGTGGAGGATCCGAAGAAAGCCAAAGGGCTGGTAAAGCGCGAAGTGATCCGGGTAGTCACGCCCGGAACTACTCTGGACGCGGCTTCTCTGGACGAATCCAAAAACAACTATCTTATGGCCATCGTTTCCATAGAGGATCAGTTCGGATGCGCTGTTGCGGATATCACAACAGGAGACTGCTTTCTTACTGAACTTGACAGACCGTCCAAGCTTCTGGATGAGATCAACAAATTCGTTCCCGCCGAGATCATCTGTAACGACGCTTTTTTCATGAGCGGCGTGGACACGGACGATCTGAAGGAACGTCTGGGAATCTGTATCTTTCCTCTTGACTCCTGGTATTTTGACGACAGTCTCTGCCAGCGGACACTGAAGGATCATTTTCATGTAAATACCCTGGACGGCCTGGGGATCGCTGATTACGACAGCGGCGTGATCGCCGCAGGGGCGTTGTTCCTTTATCTTCAGGAAACCCAGAAGACTGCTTTATCCCAGATGACTTCTATCCGTCCCTATGCGGCGGATAAGTTTATGCTGATCGACAGCTCCAGCCGCAGGAACCTGGAACTCGTGGAAACATTAAGAGAAAAGAATAAGAGAGGTTCCCTTTTATGGGTGCTGGATAAAACCAAAACCGCCATGGGGGCAAGAACGCTCCGTTCCTATGTGGAGCAGCCTCTTATCGATCCGGATGAAATCAACGGCAGACTGGAAGCTCTGGAGGAACTGAATGAGAATCCCATGCTCCGGGATGAGATCAGGGAATATCTGAATCCGGTGTACGACCTGGAGCGTCTGATCAGCAGAATCAGTTACCAGTCAGCCAATCCCAGAGATATGGTGGCTTTTTCCTCTTCCCTGGAAATGTTGCCCCATATCCGCAGAATACTGAAAGAATTCAAGTGTCCCATACTTGCCCGCATTTATGAAGATATGGATCCCCTGGAGGATCTCGCGGATCTTATCGGCAGAGCTATCGTGGATGAGCCGCCTATGGCTCAGCGGGAAGGAGGCATCATCCGCGAGGGATATAATGAGGATGTGGATAAATTCCGCCGTTCCCGTACCGACGGGAAGAAATGGCTCGCGGAGCTGGAGACAAGAGAAAAAGAGCGTACAGGTATTAAGAACCTGAAGATCAAATACAACCGTGTTTTCGGCTATTCCCTGGAAATTACCAATTCTTTTAAGAACCTTGTGCCGGAAAATTATGTGCGTAAACAGACCCTGACAAATGCGGAAAGATATATCACCCAGGAGCTGAAAGAACTGGAGGATCTGATCCTCGGCGCGGAGGACAGGCTCTATACGCTGGAGTATGAGCTGTTCTGCGACGTACGGGACAAAGTGGGAGCTGAAGTCGCAAGGATCCAGCGTACCGCCAAGGCGGTGGCAGCCCTGGATGTATTTGCTTCCCTTGCGCTTGTGGCTCAGAGAAATAACTATGTGAGGCCGAAGATCAATGAAAACGGCGTGATCGACATCAA
>CALWGI010000134.1 GCA_944380045.1 uncultured Blautia sp. | reverse complement strand
TTCCGGAGAATAGGGACGCTTCATCTCGATCCGGAACAGATCCGCTCCTGTCATCTTCTGAAGCTTCTGCGCCGCAATTTCCGTATTCCCCACTTCCACATACTTCATCTGGCCACCGAAATAATTCTCGTCAGCTCTTGAAAAATACGCGATCAACTGTTTCATAATGATAACCTCCTGTCTCACCTGAATCTTTGATTTATTTTCCGTGTATGAGTTCCCGCCCTTCACCGTTTTTCAGACGTCTTTTCCCGCCGGTTCAGCTTTCCCGGATATATCTTTCCAGGTCCTCCAGTCTTCTGGGAGTCTTCAGTTGGGAACTCAGAATCCCCTTCCGGCAAAGCGTTTCAAACAGCTCCAGTACCGCCGGCTGCCTGAGATTGGTTTCTCTCAGAGTCTCCCTGTCGGCAAACACCTCCTCCGGCGTTCCGAAGGCCAGTACCCTGCCCTCCTTAAAAAGAAATACCTGATCCGCCCATCCCATGGCGTAATCCACATCATGGGTGGCGATCATTACGGTAATCCCCTTTTCCGTCAGCTTATCCACGATCTTATTCACCATCTCCGAATGCCGGGGATCCAGCGCCGCCGCCGGTTCGTCCAATATAATAATATCCGGATGCATCACCAGGATATCCGCAATGGAGACCAGCTTCTTCTGTCCGCCGCTGAGCGCATGGGTAGGCTTGTGCCGGAAAGGCGTGATCTCCAGCCGTCCGATCACTTCTTCCACTTCTCTGGCAGCTTCCTCCTCCGAAACTCCCAGATTCAGGATCCCGAACGAAATCTCCTGATAAACACTGGCTGAGAAAAGCTGGCTGTCAGGATCCTGAAAAACGATCCCCACTCTCTGACGCAGTTTCAGAAGTCCTTTCCGAGAATAATCATAAGGTTCCCCGTCCAGACAGAGGCTGCCGGAAACAGGCTTCAGTATTCCGTTGCAGCAGAGAAAAAAAGTGGATTTGCCGGAACCGTTCGGTCCCATAAAGGCGATCTTTTTCCCTCTCTCTATCTCAAGAGACAGCCCGTTCAGAGAATGGTTTTTATCTCCTTCATATGAAAAATAAAGATTGTCGGCCTTTAAAATAAGATCTTTCATCTTCCGTATCTCCTGCTAAAGCATTTCTATCACTACAAGTCCGTAAAGGATGATCTCAAAAACAACGATCAGGATAATTTCCTTCCCGCGGGGCGGAAAATTCTCATCCAGTACCCGGATATCTCCATTATAACACCTTGCCTCCATGGCGTTGTATAGAGCGTCTGATTTTTTCATCGCCCGTATCAGAAGAGCGGAGGCCATCGCGCCAAAAGATTTCATGGAAGTCCTGTAATTCCTGTTCCCCAGCCTGGAATTCTGGGAAACACGTATAGCGTGAGCCACCTCGAACAGGACAAAAATGAAACGATAGATCAGAAGCATCAGCTCCAGGATCAGTTTCGGACAGCGCAGCCGGCGCAGAACGCTCAGGATGTCCGGCATGGGCGTATGAAAAGACAGAAAATACAGGCAGGACACACTGGCAAGAGCAGTCAGGATCAGATTCAAAGCGTAAAAAAGCGACTCTCTGCTGCCTGTAATATAGATTCCGCCCACAGAAAAAGCGAACAGGTCAAGGGGTTCCCCGGAAAAATTAATTATGATCGCCAGACTGCTGAGAAGCAGAAATACCAGCGGCACGCCCATATAACGCATATAACAGGAAAAGGGAATCCCCCCTTTCCATACACTGAGGATTCCCATAATAACCAGCACAAAACAGGAGACCGGAATCGACCGGCTGAGCACGCACGCGCACAGACTGAGAACCGCAAAAGCGAATTTCTCCCCTGCATTCACATATCTTAAATTGGAATTATAGCACAGCCTGTCAATCGAAATCATCTTCCGTTCTTCAATCTCCCCGTCCCTGTTTTTTGCGTTCCACGAATCTTCCCATAAAAAACGCCACGATACCTACTCCGATCCCTGTCTGTATGCAGAAGAGCAGGCTCTCTACCTCTCCCGGAAGTTCCCCGCCCAGAATCCGCTCCAGAACAGGAGTCGCCCAGGCTTCATATCCGGAATCCACTTCCTCCACAACTACACTTCCGGCGTCGTCAGAGCCGCCGAATTCCGCGTCTTTCAGAAGAAACAGCGGGATAAACGCGATCAGTATCACTGCCGCGATCAATGCGATAACCGTACCTTTTTTCATTTTACCGTTCCTCCTTCAGAAAACCTGCCGCCCGGAGTTCCGGTCTGGCGTATGTCTCAAGCGCCGCAATGATCAGCACCGTCAGAATTCCCTCGATAACCGCCAGCGGGATCTGGGTCGGCGCAAAAACAGCAAGGAACTTGGCAAAAGCTCCTCCCACACTCACGTCCGAGTGATGGGCGATAGCCAGCTGAAAAGCCGTCACACAGTAGGTAAACAGATCGCCGAAAGCAGCCGCCAGAAATACGGCCAGTCTTTTATTTACGCCGCCCTTCTGACAGAGCCGGTAGATCCCGTAGGATACAAAGGGACCTGCAACCGCCATGGAAAAAACGTTGGCGCCCAGAGTGGTGAGGCCTCCGTGAGCCAGAAGGATCGCCTGAAACAGAAGGACGATAAGGCCAAGGATACTTACCGCTCCCGGTCCGAACAGAAGAGCTCCCAGACCGGTCCCCGTCATATGGGAGCAGCTTCCTGTCACAGAAGGTATCTTCAGAGATGAGATCACGAAGATAAACGCTCCCGCCATTGCCAGAAGAGGCAGTACCCTGCGGTTCTCATTTAAAGATTTACGGATGGAGCGAAAGCCCATCCACAGGAAAGGAAGGCAGATCACTCCCCAGGCGATACAGAAGCCGCCCGGCAGATATCCCTCCATAATGTGCATCGCGTTTACATTCTGCGCCACACCCAAGGTGAGGATCAGAACCGCGGATGCAAGTACACGGTGTTTCTGTTGTTTTGTCATTTCTTTCTTCTCCTTTCGTAATCGGGCAATAAAAAACTGCCTTTAACGGCAGGATGCAAAAACAGGCCTTCCATAAGGCCGATGTCCTTACACCTGATCATACTCCGTAATCGAGTGTAATATTCATGCAAAGGCAGGTCTTCTGACTCGGGTATCTCTGCGGCATTTCGTCTTCCCGGTTGCCCAGTGACACAGTAAAATGCGGCTCTTCCCATACAGCGGCGGGACCGTGAAAGCTTCTCACTTTCTTCCCTTTTCATCCTTGCGGAACCTTTGCATCTTCGATCATTTCTATTATATTCGCCGGCGTATTCTTTTGTCAAGAACAACCCCATTTTAATTCAGCATCCGGAATCCCCGCTCCTCTTCATCCAGAGGGATACGGCTTCTCCCCACATGGTCGATCTCAATATACCTGTCTCCGGAAAGCGCCTGGATCACCCGGTCGATCTCCTCTTCCCGTCCCTGTGCCTGCGCGGAAACAGAACCGTCGTACTCATTTCTCACCCAGCCTGTAACGCCGTACTGCTGAGCAAGATAATACATTTTGTACCGGAATCCCACTCCCTGAACCCTCCCTGTGAATGTCAGCGCTTCTCTGATTTTTTCGCTCATATCGTTCTCTCCCGTCTCTTTATCCTCTTTCACAGCATTTTCTGCAATAAGCTTCCATTTGCCGGTACGGTATCTGCTGTAGGAGATCGCCCAGTTCAGAAACCAGCCGACCGGAACCGCGTACCACACCATGGCGATGCCGAACCTGGGCGCCATAGTCACGGCAATGATCACACGGACGCTCAGATTTACCAGATTGGCGATAGTGAACATCTTCATGTCCCCGGAGCCTCTGAGAACACTGTCCACAGCCATCTTAAACCCGATCAGACAGAAGAACCATCCCATAAAGATCAGATAATTTTCCCCTGTGGCAATGGCCGTGTCCGTTCCCTCCGCGCCGAGAAAAAGGGAAATGATCCCTCCATGAAACAGTTCCAGAACAGCGCAGATCACCACTGCGCATACGATCACCATGCGGATGGCTGCATGAAATCCCTCCACTACCCGTTTCGTCCGGCGCGCGCCGATATTCTGCGCCGTGTAGGAAGACACCGCGTTTCCGATACCGCTCATGGGAACCACGCAGATGGACTCGATACGCATGGCGGCGGAAAATCCCGCCAGAGCTTCGGATCCGAAACTGTTTACCACAGACTGTACCAGCATCATGCCGATGGATACCGTGGACTGCTGAAGAATAGACGGCAGAGCGATCTTCGTCATATCCTTCAGCTCCCTGCCGTTAAAAGTTTCCGCCTGTCCGCAGGAGAACTTCTTCAATTCCCGGATAAGGACAAAGAAAGACATTACCGCCGAGATCCCCTGCGCGATCATAGTGGCCCACGCCACTCCGGCAACGCCCAGATCAAACTGTATTACCAGCACCAGATCCAGCGCCACATTGAACACAGAAGAAAAAATCAGGAAATAAAGCGGAATCCGGGACTTCCCCAGAGCATTGAACATGGAGGAAAGCACGTTGTACATAAACAGGAACGGCAGACCGTAGAAATAGATATTCAGATACTGTACCGCCATCCCCATAACGTCCTCCGGCGTATTCAGAGCCGTCATGATCTGCCTGCTGAACAGAAGCCCAAGCCCGCCCAGCAGGACGCTCACTGCCAGAAAAGCAAGGCAGGCCGTATAAATGGCCGCTTTCATCTCCCGGTACTGCTTCGCGCCGAAATGGCGTCCTACGATAACGGAAGCTCCCATTCCGCCTCCGATGGCCACACAGATAAAAATATTTGTCAGCGAATAAGACGCTCCAACCGCCGCCAGCGCCTGTTCGCTGACAAACCGGCCCACAATTGCGGAATCCGCCATGGTATAGGTCTGCTGGAACAGATTTCCCAGAATGATCGGAAGGGAAAAAATCAGCAGCGCCTGCATAGGTTTCTTTCGAATCAGATAATCACTTTCCATAATATCCCCCTGAGATCCTTCCGTATAAACACCGCGCCGGAGAACCCTGTTATTTTTCATGTTCCATACCAGAGGTTTTTGCCCCTCGCCTATTTGTTATATCATAGCTTCTTATTTCTGTCAAAGCACGATATATTGATATATTATGCCGCCCCACGTCAGGCTTCCTCTGCATTTTTGTCATATACATCACGAACCTTTGTTTCACTCCGTCTGTTGCGTGTCATCCCCTGTATGCCGACGCTGAAATTTATCTTGTGCTGTTTTCCCGAAACGGTTTCAGGAAAAAGAACCATCCGAAAATCACAAGGTTCAGGATCAGCGCCGGAACGAGATCTCCCCAGCGGATTGTCTGCCCCTGAAGAACATTCGCCGAATAATCTCCGGCAAACATGGGGATCAGGTTGTTGTTTAAAAAGTGAACCGCCACGGGAACCCAAATATTTTCTGTTTTCATGTCCACATAAGCCAGGAAGATACCAATAAAAATACAGGTGATCTGCTGGCTGACACAG
>CALWGI010000133.1 GCA_944380045.1 uncultured Blautia sp. | reverse complement strand
GCTTATCTGCAACGCGAGGTCACAAAGATTCATCATAAAATGTCAGCATGTGTGCAGTTTTGAAGGTACAACCTTCAATGGCCCAGTGGCTCAGTTGGTTAGAGCGCCGCCCTGTCACGGCGGAGGTCGTGAGTTCGAGTCTCATCTGGGTCGTTACATCATTCGATGTAATGATGTACAATTTAATAATATGGGGTCTTAGCTCAGCTGGGAGAGCATCTGCCTTACAAGCAGAGGGTCATAGGTTCGAGCCCTATAGGCCCCATAGATATGGGTGGATTCCCGAGTGGCCAAAGGGGGCAGACTGTAAATCTGTTGGCACCGCCTTCGAAGGTTCGAATCCTTCTCCACCCACTAAGGTATTAAATAATATACCTGTTTACATGAGCTTATGACAGGCTCGGTTAAATAAGCCGATGTGGCTCAATTGGCAGAGCAGCTGATTTGTAATCAGCAGGTTATCGGTTCGAGTCCGATCATCGGCTTTCAAATTCATATTGCCGCGGGGTGGAGCAGTCTGGAAGCTCGTCGGGCTCATAACCCGAAGGTCACAGGTTCAAATCCTGTTCCCGCTACTATGCCCAGATAGCTCAGTTGGTAGAGCAGAGGACTGAAAATCCTCGTGTCGCTGGTTCGATTCCGGCTCTGGGCATTTTTCCTTGGAAAATTTAAAGGCTGGTTAGAAAAAGCCTGGGCATTTTTCCTTGGAAAATTTAAAGGCTGGTTAGAAAAAGCCTGAGCGTGTTTCCTTGGAAAATTTAAAGGCTGGCTAGAAAAGCCTGAGCAGTTTTCCTGGAAATTTTTCCTAAGGCAAACAGAATATGGGGTATTAGCTCAGTCGGTAGAGCACTTGACTTTTAATCAAGTTGTCCGGGGTTCGAATCCCCGATGCCTCATTAAAAAAAGAAACATTCCCTTTGTGAACGATGATATGATGAAATATTATTGTTCGCAGAGGGAATGTTTTTTTGTTCTATTTTATTGATATGTGCAATATATTTATATTACCTGTGCAGTACGGGGAAGTGCGCAGCCCTGAACGTGGACATGTATAGAAATGAAAAGAGGGAGGATTCTCATCATGAAGAAAATAAAATCTTATTTTCACTTAATTTTTAAAGCAGTTATCTGTATGCTGGTTAATCTCTTCTCCGGCAAAAATGCAGAAAAGATGAGTGCGAAGGTTCGGAATCTTTCTTCAGATACAGCCGAACATAATGTTTTGGGCATGGAAACGGATATGTGTGAAGAAAATGTAGGATACCCTGTGAAATATTGTGGATCCGGTCATTCAGGGCGTAACTGTTATATAAAGAAAATATTTTTCTGGCTCCAGGGTCCGGGAGACAGGATCAGAGTCCGTGCCGGGACTCCATTTATTTTATGAAAGACAGCGGAAGGGAGAAGGCTTTTGCTTCTGCGTAAATAATAAAATACGGGAAACAGACATATATTAAGACAAAACATATGAAGGAATAACTATGAGACGCAAAGCGGTGTTATGGTTTTCCGGAATGGTCTTTCTCTGGCTGCTTCCCTATTTTTTTACGATTTTTCTGAATGGCGCCGATATGGCTTTTTTGAACCGGTCTCCTGATGTGGAAGATTTTCTTCCGGCAGTACTTTCCTGTCAGATCCCGGATAATTATGAAATCGAAACGGTGAAAGCGCAGTCTGTAATTGCAAGAACGAATTTATGCAGAAAAATAGAGAATAAAGATATATTTGCTGAGACTTTGAATGAAATCGCAGATGAGATAAAACAAAATCATGACTGTAGGGTATATCTGAATCCAATCTATGAAAACGCGGTGAAGGCAACGGAAGGTAAAGTACTGACAGCTGACGGCGAGCTGAAACTGATTCCCTATCATGAAATCAGCAGTGGAAAAACGAGAGATGGAGCAGAAGCTCTTCATGATAAAAATTATTCTTATTTAAAATCTGTGGACAGCATCGCAGACAAAGATTCTCCTTTTTTTCTTAACAGTACATATATACCGGCACAGCAGATGCCGGATGATCTTAAGGTCTGTGAGAGGGCGGAAAGCGGGTATGTTGTAAGCCTTTCTGTGGATGGGAACACTCTGGAAGGTGAATCCTTCGCCCGGGGACTTGGACTTTCATCTTCCGATTTTACTATCCGGAAAATAGGAAGCGATATACGTTTTCTCTGCAGAGGCAGAGGACACGGCCTCGGACTGTCTCAATATGGCGGCAATGCTATGGCGAAAGAGGGATGCTCCTGGGAGGAAATTCTGGAGACTTATTTTCCGGCCATGGAGCAGACGGATCTTAAAAATATTGAATAGACTCGTATATTCTGGACACCCTATAAATACAGAAATGATAATAAGCAGAGGTGAAAGGAATATGACGAAAAACAGAATTATAAGGTACGCTGCAAATACCGCTCTTCTGGCAGTTCTTGCCGCGGCGGGGATAGGGGTTTATCAACTGGGTACCGCGCCTTCAGAAGAAAAAATCATTCAGGAAGAAACAAAGCTTCAGCCGACGGAGCAGGAAACGGAAGACGAGGCCATGGTGGACGCGGGAACAACAGAGGTGGAGGCTGATCTGAAAAATGCGGAAGAAGGGAATCTCTTAGGATCGGATGCGACAGAAGATACAGAGGATTCGTCGGATCGGGAAGGAAACAACTTTGCCGAAACTGAATCCGGAGAGAGTACTTCAGGTACGGAAGCAGAAGAAATTACTGTAGACATGGAAGGCGCTGATGCGGAACAGACTGCAGATGTATCGGCCGAGGCGTTATCTCTTCCGGAACTGAGCTTTTCCGAGGATACGCTGATGCAGTGGCCGGTGAACGGAAATATCCTTCTGGATTATAATATGGATCAGACTACTTATTTTCCCACTCTGGATCAGTATAAATTAAGTCCGGCCATTGCGGTACAGGCGGTGGAAGGTGCGCCGGTGACAGCTTCTGTAAGGGGAACCGTATATTCTGTTGAGGAGGATCCCCAGACGGGAACAACGGTAACCATGGAACTGGGAGACGGATATCAGGCAATATACGGACAGCTGAAAGATCTTGCGGTTTCAGAAGGGGAGACTGTGGAGCAGGGGGAAACGATCGGTTATATTGCCGCGCCCACGAAGTATTACAGCAAAGAGGGAAGTAATCTTTACTTCGCAATGAAGCAGAATGGAGAACCGGTAGATCCGATTATGTATCTGCCGTAAAAGGAAACGGTTCTTTAAAGAGGATGATTCACAAAATCAGTAAAACCTCGTATAATAAAGCAGGTGGGAATAAGAATCCGCAGCCGGAAGTTCTCCTACCTGCTTTTCTTTTTGTAAAATACCTGTTATGCCCGGCTGCTTTTCATATAGATACCGGGACGGCCGCTGCCGCCAGCGTGCCGGCGGCTGTCCTTTACATAGATCGTGCAGATGGACTGCTTTGAACTAACCGGACACAGAACTTCCGGGAGAAAGGGAAAAAACGGAACGATGAACTATACATATATGCTGGAGTGCGCGGACGGAAGCCTTTATACAGGATGGACAAACTGTCTGGAAAAGCGGTTGCAGGCTCATAACGGAGGCCGTAATGGAGCGAAATACACGAAGGCGAAAGGGCCGGTCCGCCTGGTATATTATGAGGGATACGCGACCAGAGAAGAGGCGATGAGACGGGAGTGCGCCATTAAAAAGCTGTCCAGAAAAGAAAAGCTGAGACTGACAGATTTCCAGGAAAATATGGAAGCTCACCCCGGAAAACTGGCGCCGTGCTGAAGTATACAGGGGAATATAAAAAACAGCGGGACCGTTTAAAAATGGTTCCGCTGTTCCTGGAAAGACGCTGTATCATGCCCTTCGGTTTCTTATTATCAAACCGGCATAGCGGCGATAAAGAAATACATTACAATAAAATGGCAGGCGCTTCCAAGCATAATGAATACATGAAAAATTTCGTGAGAACCGAAGCTCTGGTGTCTGGCGTTAAATAGCGGAAGCTTCAGTCCGTAGATCACGCCGCCGATGGTATAGATGATTCCTCCGGCCAGGAGCCATCCGAAGCCTGCTCTGGGCAGGGAATGAAAGATCGGTACAAAAGCCAGGACACACAGCCATCCCATGCCGATATACAGGACGGAAGACAGCCATTTGGGACAGTTGATCCAAAGGCCCTTAAGCAGGATCCCCAGAATGGCGACGGTCCATACAAGCCCGCAGAGGATATATCCGATCCTGTTATGAAGCGCGATCAGGCATACAGGCGTATAACTTCCGGCGATCATAATAAAGATCATCATGTGATCCGCTTTGCGCAGCCGGCGGTTTACTTTCTCTGTAGAGTCCACAGAATGGTAAACAGTACTGGCTGTATAAAGAAGTATCATCGTCAGTATGAAAACGGCAAGAGCGACGATATGGAGAGTATCGGAATTTCTTGCCGCTTTAATAAGAAGAGGAGCAGCGCCTGCGGCCGCCAGAAGAACGGCAATGCCGTGGGTGATCGCGCTCCAGGGATCTTTCAGTTTCAGTTTCATAAAGCTCGCCTCCTGAGATGTCAATAATATAAATATCAAAAACTTTACGATATAGTTTTTAATACTATGTTTTAAGTATACGGTAACTATATCACAAAAATTCATGATAGAAAAGGGTTTTCACAAATTTTTTATAATTTTTTGATGATCAAAGTTTTAAGCTTTGCAGATGGAGATTCCAGGCGGAAAGTATAAATTCCTCTGTTTTACAGATACTACATTTACGGGAAACAAAGGAGATAAATGTGAGAATGTAAAAACGGAGGAATCATTATATGAAAGCCACAGGAATAGTGAGGAGAATCGACGATCTGGGAAGAGTTGTGATTCCCAAGGAGATCAGGAGAACTTTGAGAATTAAAGAAGGCACGCCGCTGGAGATATTTACGGACAGAGAGGGCGAAGTGATACTGAAAAAATATTCTCCTATCGGAGAGCTTGGCGTTTTTGCAAAGGAATATGTGGAAGCTCTTTCCCAGGCAACAGGACTTCTTTCCTGTATTACAGACCATGATCAGGTCGTGGCGGCGGCCGGGCAGGGAAGCAGGGAATACTCCGGGAAGGGGATCAGCCGGGAGTTGGAGGAAGCGATCACGGCCAGAGAAACAAAATGTTTTAACGCCAATGAAAATGGAAAGATTCCGGTAGTTGAAAATCAGAAGGAAGTGAATTTTGCCCAGACCATACAGCCGATCATCTGCGCGGGGGACGCCATAGGGGCTGTGATCCTTATGGGAAAAAGCGAGAAAGATGTTTTTGGTAATCCTGAGAAAATGCTGGTGCAGACGGCGGCCGGATTTCTGGGAAGACAGATGGAACAGTAGAGAAGGCGCGAAGATACAGAAGCGGCCCGGAACATCCCGGTTTTCGAAAAAGAAAACAGAGGATATCCAGGCCGCTTTAAATTGTTTGTTTATGTCAGCATTTCTCCGCAATCTCAAAGAGAAGCCGTTCTGTATCCTCCCAGCCGAGGCAGGGATCTGTGATGGAACAGCCGGGAATCATATGGTCGCTGATATCCTGGCGTCCTTCCAG
>CALWGI010000132.1 GCA_944380045.1 uncultured Blautia sp. | reverse complement strand
CTGCGCTCTTTGCCGTCTGCCTGCAAGCAGTTCTTACATAATCTCTTTCAGATACCGTTCCAGGGCGTCCTTCCAGTCCGGAAGTCTGGTAAATCCGTGCTCTGTCAGTTTCTTCTTCTCCATGCGGCTGTTGAAGGGGCGTTTTGCCTTCGCAGGATATTCCGCGGAAGTTACCGGCTTAACATTTACTTCCATACCGGCCTGGCGGAAGATCTCCACGGCAAAATCATACCAGGAAATGTATCCGCCCTCGTTCGTGGCGTGATAGATCCCGTACTCTTCTTTTTCCAGCATATCCACCAGAAGCTTCGCCAGGTCATAGGTATAGGTGGGCGTGCCGATCTGGTCGCTGACGACGGTGAGACTGTCGTGGGTTTTCCCCAGATTCAGCATGGTCTTGATGAAATTCTTTCCGTTTACGCCGAACACCCACGCGATACGGACGATATAATACTTATCCGTATACTTCTGTACCGCGAGCTCTCCCTCGTATTTACTCTGTCCGTACACGTTCAGGGGCTGCACCACAGGATCGTCCGGCTCCCAGGGCCGTGTGCCCTGTCCGTCGAACACATAGTCCGTGCTGAGATAGATCATGGGGATATCCAGTTCCCCGCACATCTTCGCGATGTTCTCCGTTCCGTCCACATTTACCTTCCTGCAGATATCCACCTGATCCTCCGCGGCGTCCACAGCCGTCCACGCGGCGCAGTGCACCACGCTGTCCGGACGGACTTCGCCGATCACTCTGCGCACTGCGGCTTCGTCTGTGATATCCATCTCGTCCACATCTACGCCGACGCCTTCATATCCCCGGAGCGCAAGCTCATTCATCACATCATGCCCCAGCTGTCCTTTTACACCTGTTACCAATACTTTCATAAGAACCTCCTCTAAATACGTTTCAGGGAAAAATCCTGGCTCTTCAGCGTAAGATTGGGATTGTAGTAGGGATCCCCGTCCCGCATGATATCCGGCCAGCGTTTTTCAAAAGTCGCGATCTCCTTGTTGAATCTTGCCACCTTCTCGGGCGTATCCTCCAGTCCTCTTGATTTGGACTCGTAATGATACAGTTCCGCGTAAGGATTATATACGATCAGGTATCCCGCCGCGCGAAGCTTCATGCAGAAATCAATGTCATTGAAAGCGACCGCAAGTTCTTCCGTCAGTCCGCCCACCTGATCGAAAGCAGATTTTTTCACCATCATACAGGCCGCCGTCACCGCGCTGTAATCCTGAGCGCAGATGATCCTGTGGCAGTATCCCGTGGTGCCTCTGGGCTGCAGCACGAAGCAGTGTCCCGCAATGCCGCCGAATCCGATCACAACGCCGGCATGCTGGATGGTATCGTCCTCATAATACATTCTGGCGCCTACCGCTCCCACGTCGCCGCGCATACAGTAACCCAGGAGTTCCTCCAGACAGTCCTCGTTTATGATCTCCGTGTCGTTATTCAGAAGAAGCAGATATTCTCCCTTCGCGAAGGAAGCGCCGTAATTATTGATGGCGGAATAATTAAACTCTCTGTCCCAGTATACCACCCTGGCTTTGGGGTTGTTTTCTTCCAGTTCTTTGTAGAAACGGAAAGTTTTTTCCTCCGTACTGTTATTCTCCACAATGATATATTCGTAGTTCTGATAGGTGGATTTCCTGTCAATGGAATCCATACACCGTTTCAGATCGTCTGTGTGATCCTTATTGGGGATGATGATGGAGATCAGCGGATCATGGTCGCGGATAAATTTTGTACGGTACAGTCCCAGGAATTCTCCCTGGAACACTTCCGCGCGGATCCCTGTTCTCTCGTAATGAGCCTCGATGGCTCTTTTTCCCGCCTCAAAAGCGTAGGTCTTGCTCTCCGGATTCTCAGCGGTGGAATCCTCATGGCATCTCCAGTGATAGAGGATCTTCGTAATATGATATATTTCCTCCGGCTTCACCGCCTCCACACAGCGGAAAATAAAATCATAATCCTGGGCCCCGTCAAACTCCGGACGGAACAGCCCCACCTGATCCACCACGTCTCTTCTCACTACAAACAGATGGCAGATATAGTTCACCGTGCAGAGAAGATCCGGGTTGTAATCCGGCTTGAAATGTGGCTGAAAGAATTTATGCCCGTCCATGGACATTTTGTCCTCGTCGGAATAGAGAAGCCTGATCTCCCTGTTCTCATTCAGGGCCTTTACGCACTGGTACAGCGCGTGGGGCGTCAGCACGTCGTCATGATCGGCAAAGGCGATAAAATCTCCCGTGGCCGCCTCCATACCCGCGTTGGTGTTCTCCGCGATCCTGAGAGCCCGGCCGTTGCGCACCACGCGGATCCTCTTATCCGATCTCTCCAGCTCGTCCAGCAGTCTGGAAAGAGGAGACGATTCGCCGCTTCCGTCGGAAAGGCACAGTTCCCAGTTGGGATAAGTCTGTTCACGGACAGAGTCCACCAGCTGGCGGAGATATTTCTCCGGAGTTTTATAGAGCGGCACCACAATGGATATCTTCGGCTGATATTCAAATTTCTCATGGCGCTGTTTCTCCAGTTCCCTGGGGCCCGGCAGATGGCGCAGGATCCATTTCTGATAGGGGATCTCTCTGGTGGACGCTGTTTTTACCTTGGAAACGATCTTTCCCAAAAGCGCGGCGCTTCCCTGGCTTCTCCAGTAACGTATTCCTTTTTTGGCGTACTTTTCCAATTTCTTTCGGAATACCACTGCCGGCTGGAGATGAACGATATGCACGGATTTTTTGTCCCCGGCGTAGAACACCATATAAAGCAGTTTCCCGGTGAGATTGGTCAGCTCCGCGAAAAATCCGGTTTTATCCCGGATCTCCGTCTCCTCGTAGAGCTGTTCCACATCCACTCTTTCCGTGCGCAGGATCTCCGCCTGCACTTTCTGTTTCTTTTCATCAAAAATCTGAATGCGCACCGGTACGTCGGCAACCACCCAGCCCCGGATCCTTAAGAAGCCCTGCTGTACTTTTTCCTCTTCAATAAAAAACTGAGGTTTTCCCCGGCGTCTTTCCAGCTCTTTCACCGGCACGGCAAACCAGCTGAATGTTCTGTCCGGCATATCCGCATATATGGTAAGTTTCTGAAATCCGTCCAGAGATTCCGGGAGCCGCACCGCCGCTGTGATCCGCTCGCCTCTCATAAGATCCGGATCCTTGAAACGTTCCAGGGCGCTGACAACTTCCAGCTTCTGGATTTCCGACTCCACCTCCAAGTCGTCCAGGCAGGCGCGCATCTTCGCCTCCTTCGGCCAGGTCCCCTGCAGGATATAACAGCAGGGATCCTTCAGATGAAAACGGTCTTTCGTTACTTCAAAAATCTCTCTCGCCATATCAAAACCTCATTTCTCAGTCTTCTCTAAGAGAAGGGACGTTATCTGTCGGTACCGGCTCTTAACGAGCAGTCTCCTTCCGTCACCGACAGGTTCGGATTATAAAAGGGATCTCCTTTTTCCAGTTCTTTTCCCCATTTCTCCTGAAAACGTCTCACTTCTTTGTCAAAGCGGAACTGTTTCTCCGGAGTATCCTCCAGACCTCTGGATTTTGACTCATAGTGATACAGTTCGGCGTGAGGGGTAAAAACAACCTTTTTGTTTTCCGCCCTCATTTTCATACACAGATCGATATCATTAAAAGCCACGCGGAAGCTTTCGTCAAAACCTCCCACTGCCTGAAAATCCGATTTTTTCACAAGCATACAGGCGGCTGTCACCGCGCTGATCTCCTGCACGCTGATCATCCTGCCGAAATATCCCGCGTCCTCCCTGGAGGCCCTGCACATGATATGTCCGGCGATCCCGCCCAGTCCCAGCACGACTCCCGCATGCTGGATCGTATCGTCAGGATAATAAAGTTTCGCGCCTGTCACGGCAACCTGATCCTGCTGACAGATCATCAGCATCTCTTCCATCCACTGCGGCGTGAGGATCTCCACGTCGTTGTTCAGAAAGAGGAGATATTCTCCCGCAGCTTGCTCCGCCGCGGAATTATTGATGGCGGAATAATTAAATTCTTTTTCCCACACGATCACCCGGACTCCGGGATATCTTTCCGGGATCTTCTCATAATATGCGAACGTATCTTCCCGCTCGCTGTTGTTTTCCACCACAAGGACCTCGTAGTTGTCCCATGTAGATCTTTCTGTCAGAGATGAAATACACAGTTCCAGATCCCCGATATGATCCTTATTGGGGATGATGATGGAGATCAGCGGTCTTCCCTTGATCTCCACACGGCTTCTGTACCATCCCGGTCTCTCCGTCATCTCCACTTCCGCCTCAATATGACAGCGCTGATAATGTTCCTCTACCGCGCGTTTTCCCGCCTCATAGGCGTACATCTTGCTCGCGGGATCCGCCGCAGTGGATTCCATATGACAGCGCCAGTGATAAAGCACTTTCGGGATATGAACGATCTCTTCCGCTTCTTCGCAGCACCGGAAAATAAAATCATAATCCTGGGCCCCGTCGAACTCCGGACGGAACAGCCCCGCTTTCTCTGCCACCGTCTTTCGCACCGCGAAAATATGGCAGATATAATTGTTCTCCCGCAAACGGAAAAGATTAAAATCCGGCTTGAAGTGAGGATCGAAATAATGCTGTCCGTCCATGCTCACTTTATCTTCATCCGTATATACCACATCGGCCCGGGGATTCTCATTCAGCGCCTTCACGATCTCAAAGAGAGCATCCGGCTCCAGGGTATCGTCATGATCGCAGAGCATCAGAAATTCCCCTCTTGCCAGGGACACAGCCGCGTTGGTATTTGCGGAGATCCCGCCGTTGCGCTTCAGCTTCATATACGAGATCCGCTTTTCCCGTCCGTAATTCCTGTGCAGGTATTCACGGATCTTTTCGTCCGGGCTTCCGTCCGCCAGACAGAGCTGCCAGTTCCTGTAAGTCTGCTTCCTCACGGAATCGATCAGTTCTTTCAGATAGGGAAGGGGCGTACAGTAAAGGGGGATGACGATACTTACCAGCGGCATGGAGGGAAATACCGTTCTTTTCTCTTTCCACAATATGGAAAATCCCGGCAGGCGCCGTTTTCTCCACTCCTCATAATCCTGTCCGTCCTCCGCTCCGCCTTTGCGGAAACGTCCCGAAAGACCTTTTTTCTTTTTCTCTTTTCTCAGTTCCTGTATATCAATTTCGTATGTCTGTTCACCAAAACTTCCCAGGAATTTCAGGACTGCTTTTTTTCCGCCAGTCTCTTCCACGGTTGTGGAGATCCGGAATCCGATCTCCTGCTCCTTATACCCGTCGTCCAGATTCCGTCGTTCCACCACGTCCGGCCGGCGGCCTCTTGTCATTCGGCACGGAAGGGAGCTTCCATCCCCGCGGAGAAATTCGATCTGCGCGTATCCTCTCTGGTCCACAGCCCAGCCCTGGATCTCCACCATGGTATCATAGAGCACCTCCGCCCGGTCTATATGATATTCAAGCAGACTCTGTCTCAGGAACTCCTTTAATCCGGCCCTGTCTTTTTTCCACACGGGGACCTTCTGTCCTTCCCCCTCCAGAAAAAGTTCCAGAACGCCGAATTTTTCCGCCAGTTTCCCTGCCTCGGCAATGCGTACGGTAAAACCGGGCAGAAAATCGCCCGTCTCCAGATCCAGAGCCTGAAC
>CALWGI010000131.1 GCA_944380045.1 uncultured Blautia sp. | reverse complement strand
CTGGTGTTCACGCTGGATTCCATGGAAAAATGGGGGATCCGGGTAAAGGGCGATGAACTGAAGGCCTACGGAGAGAAATTAAGCGTCCGGATCCATGAGCTGGAAAAACTGATCTGGGAACAGGCGGGCGAGGAGTTCAATATTAATTCCCCGAAACAGCTTGGAACCATCCTTTTTGAAAAAATGGGGATCCCCGGCGGGAAAAGAACAAAAACCGGTTATTCCACAGCGGCCGATATTCTGGAAAAGCTGGCTCCGGAACAGCCGGTCATAAAAGATATCCTGGAATACAGGCAGCTTACAAAGCTGAAATCCACTTACGCGGACGGCCTGGGCGCTGTGATCGAAGAAGACGGCAGGATCCATTCCACCTTTAATCAGACGATCACGGCTACAGGAAGGATCAGCAGCACAGAGCCCAATCTTCAGAATATCCCTGTGCGGATGGAACTGGGAAGACTGATCCGCAAAGTGTTCGTGCCGGAAGACGGATTTGTTTTCCTGGACGCGGACTATTCGCAGATCGAGCTTAGGGTGCTGGCCCATATGTCAGGCGACGAGAAACTGATCCAGGCTTACAGGGAGGCTCAGGACATCCACAGGCTTACTGCGTCCCAGGTATTCCATGTTCCTTTTGACCAGGTAACGCCGCTTCAGAGGAGAAACGCGAAGGCGGTAAATTTCGGTATTGTGTACGGCATCAGTTCTTTCGGTCTCAGCCAGGATCTGAGCATAACACGGAAAGAGGCGGCCGAGTATATAGAGAAATATTTTGAAACCTATCCGAAGATCAAAACCTTCCTTGACGGAATGGTGGAGGAAGGGAAAGAGAAGGGATATGTTTCCACCATGTTTGGAAGAAGACGTCCCATACCGGAACTGAAATCCAGCAACTTCATGCAGCGGTCTTTCGGCGAACGTGTGGCGATGAATTCGCCTATACAGGGGACCGCGGCCGATATCATAAAGATCGCCATGAACCGGGTATACAGACGCATGGCACAGGAAGGACTGAAATCACGTCTTGTTCTCCAGGTGCATGACGAACTTCTCATTGAGACAAAAAAAGACGAGGTCGCCGCGGTTGCAAGGATACTGGAAGAAGAAATGAAGGGCGCGGCCCATCTGGACGTGGAACTGGATGTGGATATGCACGAAGGAGAAAGCTGGTACGAGGCAAAATAATGAAGATCATGGGACTTACCGGCGGCGTGGGCGCGGGAAAGAGCACTGTGCTCCGCTGCCTGGAAACAGACTGGTCCGCATATACGATCCAGGCGGACCAGGTGGGGCACCGGATCATTGAACCCGGGGAACGGTGTTATGACCGGATGACAGAATTATTCGGAAAACAGATCATAAAAAACGATAAAACCATTGACCGCAGGATGGTTTCCGATGTAGTATTTGGTAATGAGGAGATGCGGCGGAAGCTGAACAGCCTGCTTCATCCTGCCATTAAGGCGTATATCCTTGAAAAGCTTGAAGAGGAACGAAAGGCGGGAAGGCAGATCGCGGTAGTGGAGGCGGCGCTTCTTCTGGAAGACCATTATGACGCGTTCTGCGACAAGATATGGTATGTATATACGGAAAAAGAGATCCGGATCAAAAGACTCATGGAGAGCAGGGGCTACACAAGGGACAGGGCGGAAAGTATGATCGCCAGTCAGGCCTCCGACTCGTTTTTCCGTGAGCATGCGGATTTTATCATAGAAAATAACGGCGATCTTAAGGAGACATACCGGCAGATCGAAGAAGGGATCAAAAAATTATGAGATTATGCAGCATTGCAAGCGGCAGCAGCGGGAACTGTATTTATGTGGGTTCCGACTGCGCCCATGTGCTGATCGACGCGGGAATCAGCGGCCGCAGAGTGGAAGCGGGACTGAACAGCCTGGAGCTTACAGGAAGGGACCTGGACGGCATTCTTATCACACATGAACACTCCGATCATATCAAGGGGCTGGGAGTGCTGGCAAGAAAATACGGCATACCCATTTATGCAACGGGTGGAACTGTGGACGCCATGGTGCGTTCCGGCTCTCTTGGAAAGATCCCGGAGGGGATTTTCCGGGAAATCCGGGAAGATGAGCCGTTTCTGATAAAAGATCTGGTGGTCAATCCCTTCACCATTCCTCATGACGCGGCACAGCCTGTAGGCTACCGTCTGGAATGCGGGGAGCATTCCGTGGGAATCGCCACGGACCTTGGAAAATATAACGAATATATCATTGAGAACCTCCAGAATCTTGACGCTCTGCTTCTGGAAGCCAATCATGATATCCGTATGCTTCAGGTGGGAAGATACCCGTATTATCTGAAACAGAGGATCATGGGAGACAGAGGGCATCTCTCCAATGAAAACGCCGGACAGCTTCTCTGCCGGCTGCTCCATGACAATCTCAAGGCTGTTTTCCTCGGCCATCTGAGCAAAGAGAATAACTACGAGGAACTGGCCTATGAGACGGTATGCTCTGAAGTGACTATGGGAGACAACCCTTATAAATCAAAAGATTTTAAAATTCAGGTCGCGAAGCGGGATTATATTTCCGAGACAGTGACCGTGTAGAAAGGCGAGGGCAAAAAATGAAAAAGACAATTATCACAGTAGTAGGAAACGATACCGTGGGGATCATAGCGAAGGTATGTACATATCTGGCTGATAATAACGTGAATATCCTGGATATTTCCCAGACGATCGTGCAGGGGTATTTTAACATGATGATGATCACCGATACCAGCGCTTCCCGGAAGGATACCGGCACTCTTTCCAGAGAGCTCGCGGAACTTGGAGACCAGATCGGGGTTGTGATCCGCTGCCAGCACGAGGATATCTTCAATAAAATGCACAGAATTTAAGGGCGGATTCCCTGTAAGGAGACAGATATGATTAATATATTTGAAGTAAATGAAACAAATAAAATGATCGAGCACGAGAACCTTGACGTGCGTACCATTACCATGGGGATCAGTCTTCTGGACTGTGTGGACAGCGATCTGAAAAAACTTAACGAGAATATTTACAATAAGATCACCAACTGCGCCAGAAATCTGGTGGAGACCGGAGAAAAGATCTCCATGGAATACGGGATTCCCATTGTAAATAAGAGGATCTCCGTAACCCCCATCGCTCTTCTGGGCGGCGCGGCCTGCCATTCCAGCGAGGATTTTGTATCCATAGCCAAAACTCTGGACAGGGCGGCGAAAGAAGTGGGCGTGAATTTTATCGGCGGATATTCCGCTCTTGTAAGCAAGGGAATGACTCCTGCGGAAGAACTTCTGATCCGTTCCATTCCCCGGGCGCTTGCGGAGACAGAGAGAGTCTGCAGCTCTGTAAACGTAGGTTCCACCAAGACCGGTATCAACATGGATGCTGTGAAACTGATGGGAGAGATCGTTCTTGAAACCGCCAAAGCCACCAGAGACCAGGATTCTCTGGGCTGCGCGAAGCTGGTGGTATTCTGCAACGCGCCGGACGACAATCCTTTTATGGCGGGCGCTTTCCACGGCGTTACCGAGGCGGACTGCATCATCAATGTGGGTGTCAGCGGTCCCGGCGTTGTCAAGACGGCCCTGGAGCAGGTGCGCGGCAAGGATTTTGAAACGCTCTGCGAGATGATCAAGAGAACGGCTTTCAAAGTTACCCGTGTGGGTCAGCTTGTTGCGCAGGAGGCGTCAAAGCGTCTCGGAGTTCCTTTCGGAATCGTGGATCTTTCTCTGGCGCCTACGCCGGCTATCGGCGACAGTGTCGCCGAGATCCTGGAAGAGATCGGTCTGGAAAGGGCCGGCGCTCCGGGAACCACAGCGGCCCTTGCGCTTCTGAACGACCAGGTGAAAAAAGGCGGCGTGATGGCTTCCACCGCGGTTGGTGGATTAAGCGGCGCGTTTATCCCTGTCAGCGAGGATCAGGGAATGATCGACGCGGTCAATGAAGGGGCTCTCACCCTCGAGAAGCTGGAAGCCATGACCTGCGTATGCTCCGTGGGACTGGACATGATCGCCATCCCCGGAGATACGAAAGCGTCTACCATCTCCGGCATTATTGCCGATGAGGCTGCGATCGGTATGGTGAACCAGAAAACAACCGCAGTGAGAGTGATCCCTGTGATCGGAAAAGGAGTGGGCGAGACCGTAGAGTTCGGCGGACTTCTGGGATATGCGCCTATTATGCCGGTGAATTCCTTCTCCTGCGACGCCTTTGTGGAGAGAGGCGGACGTATCCCGGCGCCTATCCACAGTTTTAAAAACTGAGAATATAATTATTGACAATGGCAATGTAATGTGCTAAAGTAAAACCAGCAAAACCGATGAGGAAGAATAGTAAGCAGTTAAGCGACATCTCAGAGAGCGGAGGATGGTGCGATCTCCGTATGAAGCCGGTTGCCGAATGGCCTTCCGAGGGCAGCCTGAAATCCGCTGGGAGAGTAGGCGCTGACGGGAACCGAACCCGTTACCAATCAGGAGTGTATGTTTGTACATGAGAAAGTGGACTTTTGTCAATTTGAGTGGTACCGCGATAATAAGTAATTATTACCGTCTCAAGCATAGCTTGAGACGGTTTTCTATTTTACAGAAATTTTTTATCCCGGCGCCGCGGCTTTCTTTCTCACAGACAATCCGGAGAAGATTGGCTCATATCTTTTACGGAATCAAATTTATTGCAGAGAGAGGAGAAAAAACAATGAAAACAAAGACAACAGCAAAAATGATCGGAGCAGCATTCTTAACCATGGCGCTTACGGCGGGAACCGTTACTGTATACGCGGAAGAAGAACAGTATACGATCGGTATCGAACAGTTCGCTGAGCACGGATCTCTGGATAACTGCCGGGAGGGATTCCTGGAAGGACTTAAAGAAGAGGGGATCGAAGAGGGTAAGAATCTTACTGTAGACTATAAAAACGCGGCGGCCGATATGGGGACCTGCGGACAGATCTCGGACAGTTTCACCGCTGACAAAGTAGACCTGATGGTGGGGATCGCAACTCCCGCCGCACAGAGCCTTTACAACGCGGCAATGGACGCGGATATCCCCGTGATCTACACGGCGGTCACCGATCCGGCGGCGGCAGAACTGGCGGATGAGGAAGGTAATCCTGTAGGAGAGATCACAGGAACCAGCGATAAGCTTCCTGTCAAACAGCAGCTGGAAATGATCAGGGCGATCCTTCCGGACGCGGAGACCATCGGCATTATGTATACGACCAGCGAGGCGAATTCCGAATCTTCTATTAAAGAATATGAGGCTCTCGCAGAAGATTACGGTTTCACTATCGAAACCGCCGGAATTACCACTACAGCGGATATCCCCCTCGCGGCTCAGTCTCTTCTGGAAGAAGTGGACTGTATGACAAATCTTACGGACAACACAGTCGTCGCTTCCCTGCCGACGATCCTGGAGATGGCAAATGAACAGAACATCCCGGTGTTCGGCAGCGAGATCGAGCAGGTGAAGATCGGCTGTCTGGCTGCGGAGGGCCTGGACTATATTGAACTGGGAAAACAGACCGGAAGAATGGCGGCGCAGGTATTAAAAGGCGAGGCGAAGGCATCCGAGCTTCCTTTTGAGACCATTGAAGAAGCGTCCCTGTATGTAAATACCGCGGTTGCGGAAAATCTGGGTATCGAGATCCCGGAGGATCTCACCTCTTCCGC